>NZ_JBEXKU010000021.1:0-98659 GCF_040609575.1 Streptomyces sp. NPDC004647
GGCGTTGACTTTTGGCACGCTGTTGAGTTCTCAAGGAACGGACGCTTCCTTCGGCCCCGTCTCCGGGCCCTCCGGGCGCTTCCCTTCGGTGTTTCCAACCCTACCAGACCTTTTCTTCACACCGTTTCCGGTCCGAATCAATTCCGGTCCCCGTTGGAGGGGGTTTTGCTTTCGCCTTCCGGCGCGTCCACCACATTAACGGATTTCCCCGCCGGCTCATAATCGAGCCGACCGAATCGAATTCCGGCATGCCGAAATCGTTCCCGATGGGAGGTCCTGCAAGAGGTGGTGTGCCGCCGGTGCGGCTCAAGTGGCCGCCGCAGAACCGTTAAGGCCCCGTGGCAACTCGGAGAACATTACGTACCCGGCCCACCCGTGTCAACTTGCGTCAGTCGAGGTCGGACAGCCGTCCCTCGGCGTCCGGTTGGGCGTCCTCCACCCGTCGCAGCAACCGCGTGAGCATCTCGCCGAGGCTGCCCCGCTCCTCGTCCGAGAGGTCCTGGAGGAGCTCCTCTTCGAGCACCGAAGCCATACGCATCGCCTCTAGCCACTTCTCGCGGCCTTCGTCTGTCAGCTCCACGATGACCCGCACCCGGTTGGACTCGTCGCGCTCCCGGGTGACGAGACCTTCGCTCGCCATCCGGTCGACGCGGTGGGTCATCGCGGCCGGGGTGAGGCCGAGGCGCTTGGCAAGATCCCCGGGGCCCAGCCGGTATGGCGCGCCGGCCAGGACGAGCGCCTTGAGGACTTCCCACTCGGCGTTGCTGATCCCGAGCGTGGCGGTCTGGCGGCCGTACGCGACGTTCATCCGGCGGTTGAGGCGTTGGAGCGCCGAGACGACCTGCTCGACCTGGGGGTCGAGGTCTTGGAATTCGCGCTGGTAGACCGCGATCTGCTCGTCGAGGCTCGGCTCGACGCGCGGCCCGGCCCGGGCGGGGGTGTCAGCCATGTCCGGAGTATGCCATGCAACTCATTGGCGTTGAACTCCTTCGCCATGTACTCTTTAGCTTCTAACTTTAGGGTTGAAGTCTTCAGATTTCGACTCTCCACCCTCTCTCGACCTAGGTAGGTGAGTGTGACCACCGCGATGGGCGCAGCGCTGCGCCGGATCCAGCTGGGCAACGCGCTGAGCGCGTTCGGCAATGGCTTCACTGTCCCGTTCCTGTTCATCTATGTGGCGCAGGTCCGGGATCTCGGCGCGAGTACCGCGGGTGTGGTGCTGGCGACGTTCGCCGTGGCCGCGCTGACCGTTCTGCCCTTCACCGGCCGGGTCATCGACCGGCGGGGTCCGCTGCCCGTCGTCGTCGCGGGCGCCCTGTCCGGGGCGGTCGGATCGATGGGGCTGGGGCTGGCCGACAGCGAACTGCTCGTCATCGCCGCCTCCGGCATGCTGGGTGCCGGCATCGCGGTGATCCATCCCGCGCTGGCCACGATGATCGTGTGGTGCTCGACGACGGCCACGCGGTCGCGCGCCTTCGCCATGCAGTTCTTTCTGAACAACCTCGGGCTGGGGGTCGGTGGCCTGCTCGGCGGTCTGATCGTCGACACCTCGCGGGAATCGAGCTTTGTGACGCTGTTCTCGATCGAGGCCGCGATGTTCGTGGTGCTGGGCACAGCCGTGGCGACCGTACGGCTGCCGAGGGTGCCCAAGGTCGAGGACCAGGTGCCGACGGGCGACCCTGCCACGGGCGCCTGGCGGACGCTGCTCGGTGACCGGGCGATGGTGCAGCTGTGCGTGCTCGGCTTCGTGATGTTCTTCGCCTGCTACGGGCAGTTCGAGTCGGGACTCTCCGCCTTCGCCGTCGAGGTCACGCGGATCTCGCCCACGATGCTGGGCGTGGCGCTGGCCGCCAACACGGCGGTCATCGTGCTGGCGCAGTTCGTGGTGCTGAAGCTGGTGGAGCGGCGGCGGCGCAGCCGGGTCGTTGCGCTGGTCGGCGTGATCTGGACGGTGGCGTGGGTCGCGGCCGGGGTGTCCGGGCTGGTGCACGGCACCCCGGCGATCGCGACCGGGGCGATCATCTCGACCTATGCGCTGTTCGGTCTGGGCGAGGCGATGCTGTCACCGACGGTGGCGCCGCTGGTGGCGGATCTGGCGCCGTCCTCGCGCATCGGGCAGTACAACTCCGCTTTCGCTCTGGTGAAGCAGCTGGCGCTGGCGGTCGGTCCTGCGGTGGGCGGGCTGATGGCCGGGGCGGGGATGTACACCTCGTACATCGCGATGCTCATCGGGTGCTCGCTGGGCATCACCGTGCTGGCGCTGCGGCTGGGACGGCGGTTGTCGCTCGTTCAGGACAGCCCGCACCGGGTTGCCGTCGAGGCCCGGGCCCAGGTGCCCGCGCAGCGGACGGAGTCCGGGGTTGCCGAGTCGGTGGCTGCCGCCGTCTGACGTTCCACCGCCCGCGGCCTGGGGGTGCGGGGGCTGGCGCGAAGGGCTTCCTGGGGCCGCGTCCGGGCTCCGTCGGGCTGCGCTATCCCACCGGGAGGGCGAATTCGCACCAGACCGCTTTGCCACCGCCCGGGGTGCGGCGTGAGCCCCAGGCGGAGGCGATGGTGGCGACGATCGAGATGCCGCGGCCGGCCTCGTCCACCGGATCGGCGCTGCGTCGGCGCGGCAGATGGTCGTCGCCGTCCGTGACCTCGATGATCAGGCGGCGGTCGGTACGGCGCAGCCTCAGGCGCATCGGCGGGATGCCGTGCTGGAGGGAGTTCGCGACCAGTTCGCTGGCGGCCAGCACGCCTAGGTCTCGCAGCTCGGTAGGGAAGCGCCAGCTGGCGAGGACTCCGGAGGCGAAGGCACGCGCGCGTGGTGCGGCCTCGACACCGCCCAGGAGTTCGAGCGCGGCGTTGTGGAAGAGCTCCGCGTCGTGGCCCGTACGCGTGGGGTGCTGGAGGACGAGCACGGCGACATCGTCGTCATGGGCCGCTGTGACGCCGAGGGCGCGGATGAGCCGGTCGCACATGACCTGCGGCGAGCCGGTCGCGCCCGCGAGCGCGCGTTCGAGGGCGGCGATGCCTTCGTCGATGTCCTTGTCGCGCCGCTCGACGAGGCCGTCCGTGTAGAGAACGGCGGTGGAGCCGGGGCCTAGCGGGAGGGAGCCGGTGGTGTGCAGCCAGCCCCCGGTGCCCAGCGGCGGGCCGGTGGGTTCGCCGGCCCGGTGGACCGTGCCGTCCGGGTCGCGGACGACGATCGGGAGGTGCCCCGCGGAGGCGTAGACGAGGCGGCCCTCGTTGGGGTCGTGGACGGCGTAGACGCAGGTGGCGATCTGGCTGGCGTCGATCTCGGAGGCGAGTCCGTCGAGCAGTTGGAGGACCTCGTGCGGGGGCAGGTCGAGTCGGGCATAGGCTCGTACGGCAGTGCGGAGCTGGCCCATCACGGCGGCGGCCCGTACACCACGGCCCATCACATCGCCGATGACCAGCGCGGTCCGTCCGGCGCCGAGGGTGATGACGTCGTACCAGTCACCGCCGACCGCGGCGTCCGTACCGCCCGGCTGATACGTGGCGGCGACGCGCAGATCGTCGGGCTGCTCCAGTTCCTGCGGGAGGAGGCTGCGCTGGAGGGTGACCGCGGCCTCGCGCTGCCGCCGCTCGCTGGTCCGCAGCCGCTCGGCGGCCTCGACCTGGTCGGTGACGTCGACGGCGAAGACCAGAACTCCACGGTGGGACGCGGCTTCCGAGGCGAGGTCGATCGGGCTGCAGGTGAAGGTGAAGTACCCGTGGCGGGCGGGTCCGCCCGTTCCCGCCGGTGCCGCCGTTGCGTCTGCGCGGGCGACACGGCGGGACTTGACCGTGCGGGGCTTGCCACTGCGCAGGACCTGATCCATCAGCGGGAGCAGGCCGAGGCCGGCGAGTTCGGGGAGCGCTTCGCGTGCGGGGGCGCCGGGGGCACGCGGGCCGAAGACAGTGGCGTACGCGTCGTTGACGTACGCGATGCGGTGCTCGGGGCCGTGCACGACCGCGACCAGGCCTGGCACCTGGCCGAGGACATCGTGGACGGACAGGCCGTGCACAGTGGGGCCGTCAGTGGTGCCGTCCGTGGGCTCGTGGGTGGGCTCGTGGGTGCGCTCGTGGGTGCGCTCGTGCGTGGGCCCGTCAACGGGGCCGGTGCCGGTGTCGCGGTCCGGGTGTCCGGCGGCCGGGCCGGGTGACGGTACGGGGGTCGTCCCGGGATCGGCGGGCGCAGCCGGGGGCGGAGCAGCGGACTCCGATTGCTCACCGCGCGCGGCGGGCACCGGGCTTCCGCTGCCCGCGGCCGCCGACGGCTGTGAGGGGCGCGGGCCGCGGGCGGTCCGCGCGGCGGCGCGCCGCTGTGTTCCGGGGAGCCGGGCGCTCCAGCGCGTGAAGTTCACTGAGTTTTGCCTCGTGATGTCGCTTCGGGTCAGCCGGGCCGGCCGGGTGCAGCTGTTCGGTTGGGAGCAGCACTCTTCGTAGGTGGGAGCCCACCCATGGTCACACGTCCAGTGTGACCGAGTGGACTGACATACGTCAGACGCGGGTGACCGCCCGGGAGTTCCTGGCTCCGTTCAGGGGGTCACGTCGTTTCGTTGTGGCGGCCGGTGCCGGCGGCGAGTTCGAACTCCGCGCGCGGGTTTTCCAGTGAGCCGAGAGAAACGATTTCGCGCTTGAACAGCCCGGAGAGGGTCCACTCGGCGAGCACCCTGGCCTTGCGGTTGAAGGTCGGCACCCGGCTGAGGTGGTAAGCGCGGTGCATCAGCCAGGCCGGGTAGCCCTTCAGCTTCCTGCCGTAGACGTGCGCCACGCCCTTGTGGAGGCCGAGCGAGGCGACGGAGCCGACGTAGGAGTGCTCGTAGTCCTTCACGGGCTCGCCCCGCAGGGACGCGAGGATGTTCTCGGCGAGCACCTTGGACTGGCGGACCGCGTGCTGGGCGTTGGGGGCGCACTCCTTGCCCGGTGTGTCCGCCGTGATGTCCGGTACGGCGGCGGCGTCGCCGGCCGCCCAGGCGTGCTCGACTCCGTCGATCCGGAGGGCGGCGGTGCACTTGAGGCGGCCGCGCTCGTTCAGCGGCAGGTCGCTCGCGGCGAGGATGGGATGCGGCTTGACGCCGGCGGTCCAGACCAGGGTGCGGGTGGGGAAGCGGGAGCCGTCGTTCAGCACCGCCACCCGGTCCTCGCAGCTGTCGAGCCGGGTCTCCAGGCGTACGTCGATGCCGCGGCGGCGCAGCTCACTGACGGCGTACTTGCCCATGTCCTCGCCGACTTCGGGGAGGATCCTGCCGGTCGCCTCGACGAGGATCCATTTCATGTCCTCGTCGGAGACGTTGTGGTAATAGCGGGAGGCGTATCGGGCCATGTCCTCCAGCTCTGCGAGCGCCTCCACGCCCGCGTAGCCGCCGCCGACGAAAACGAAGGTGAGGGCCGCGTCGCGGATGCCGGGGTCGCGGGTGGAGGAGGCGATGTCGAGCTGTTCCAGGACGTGGTTGCGCAGGCCGATGGCCTCTTCGACCGTTTTGAACCCGATGCCGTACTCGGCGAGGCCGGGGACCGGGAGAGTGCGGGACACGGAGCCGGGGGCGAGGACCAGCTCGTCGTAGTGCAATTCGATCGCGCCGGCGCCCTCTTCCTCGGTGGCGAGGGTGGTGACGGTCGCGGTGCGTTTGGCGTGGTCGATGGATCTGGCCTCGCCGATGACGACCTGGCAGTCGGGCAGGACACGGCGCAGCGGGACGACCACGTGGCGGGGGGAGATCGAGCCGGCGGCCGCCTCCGGGAGGAACGGCTGGTACGTCATGTACGGCTCGGGATCGACAACGATGACCTGGGCCTCACCGCGCCTCAGCTTCCGCTGGAGGCGGAGCGCGGTGTACATCCCGACATAGCCACCGCCGACAACGAGAATGCGCGCCGGTTCCTTCACGAAGGTCTCCTCGCAACGTTGCTCAGCCCCTGGGTCCTACGCCGGGGGAGTGCCCCCGCGGCGGAGCCGCTGACCTTTGCTGTGTACCCCGGAAAGCACAGCACTCCCCCATGACGCACTGGCCGCCGACGTTTGTCCACAGCCTCGACGAAATGTGTGACCGGCGGAGGCTTACGGTGCGGCGCTCCAGGATTTTCCGGGGCGGAGTGCAGCGGCGCAGGTCAGCGTGTGGGGCGGGGGCGACGGGCGGGTACGGAATCCGGGCGGATCGGGCTCGTACCCGGATCGGTGGGCGACCCGTGCGGAACTACCCTCTTCTATCTTGACCTGGGCTCAACTATGTTCGTACCTCGTCGGGGTGCTACGACCGCTCCCCGGCAGTCAGGGCGGGGAGTCTCCGGGGGGAGACGAAACATTACCGGGGGAACGGTATGCACATTCATGGCTCTTCTCATTGGCCGACTGCTGTCGCTTCCGACGGCATTGGACGCACTGTCACGGCGGATGCCGCCGCGGTGGGCGGGGGCACGACAGTGAGCGGTGGGCCGGGCGGCCGCTCGGCGCCGCTACGGGTGGACGCACAGCGCAATCTGGAGCACGTACTGCGTGCGGCCCGTGAGGTCTTCGGGGAGCTGGGGTACGGCGCCCCGATGGAGGATGTGGCGCGGCGGGCGCGGGTGGGCGTTGGCACGGTCTATCGGCGGTTCCCGAGCAAGGACGTGCTGGTCCGGCGAATAGCCGAGGAGGAGACGGCCCGGCTGACCGAGCAGGCGCGTGCCGCTCTGGGTCAGGAGGACGAACCGTGGTCGGCGCTGTCCCGCTTCCTGCGGACGTCCGTGGCGTCGGGTGCGGGGCGGTTGCTGCCACCGCAGGTGCTGCGGGTGGGCGTCGACGCCGAGACGGAGGCCGCTGTCGCGGCGGTCGAGGCTGCTCCGCAGGAGCGGGTGCCGCATCAGCGGCAGGGCCAGCCGGGGCTGAGGCTGGTCGAACAACGGCCTTCGCAGCCGGTGGCCGACGAACCGGGCCAGGACGCCGGGGCAGGGGCACTGCTGGAAATTGTCGGACAGCTCGTGGACCGGGCTCGGGCGGCGGGCGCGCTGCGCGCCGATGTGACGGTCGCGGATGTGCTGCTGGTGATAGCGACGGCCGCGCCGTCGCTGCCGGACGCGGCACAGCAGCAGGCTGCTTCGGCCCGGCTGCTGGACATCCTGCTGGAGGGGCTGCGCTCACGTCCTGTGGCGTGATCCGGGAAGCTGAGAACGGGAGCTACCGGGCCACCGGTAGCGGGGGAAGGTAAGCCGGGGACGGTAAGCCGGGGAACGGTAAGGCCGGGGAACGCCGACAGGGCCGTTTGCCGCGGCCCGCATCCAGCGGTTCTGTACGGCTGCCCCCTCCGGACGGTAGCCGCTGGTGGGCGAGGGAATCTCGTCAGTGCCGGGGTGCCGGGGTGCCGGGGTTCCGGGCTGCCCGGTGCGGTCGGGCTGCCTGTCGGCCGTCTTGTGCCCGGAGTGCGGCGGGTGCACGGAGTACGGCAGGTGCCGGATGCGCCGGGCTCATCCTGCGGCGTGCTCCGAGCAGGTGTTCTCAACGAGCAGGGGGGCGGTACTCCGAACGCGGTACCGCAGCGCGCTCTCGGCATGGAACAGCCTCCGGGCGGGTGCCCGTTGGGCGGCGGCTGCCCCATCCTCACGGCGAGCGGGCGGGGTTGGCGGAGCGGGCTTCGGGGGGAGGCAGAGCGAGGTCCGGGAGAAGGTGTCAGAGCGACGGGCGCGGGACCACGCCGGCCGCGACCGCGCGCCGTCGAGGCGCAGCCGAGCCCGTCCAGCAAGTGCCCCGGCGCGACAGCAGGCGTCGTAGCCACAGTTCCGTCGAGACCAGTTCCGCCAAGCCGTCCAGCGGCAGGGGCTCACCCTGCGCCGCGCCGCGCAGTGCCTTACGGACGACGCGGGCCTCGATCAGACCCGCATCGGCCAGCAGAGGCGCGTCGAAGAGCGCGACCAGATCGTCGACAGCGGCTCGTAGTCCGGTGCGTACCGCGGCCGTGCTGGAGGCGTGCGAGGGGGCGCCCCAGCCGGGCGGGAGCTCGCGGACACCGGCGCCCGCGAGCACAGCGCGCAGCACGGAGGCCCGCGCCCCCGGTTGTACGCGGAGCGCCTCGGGGAGCGCACGGCACGCCCGTACGACCTGGTTGTCGAGAAAGGGCGCGTGGAGCCGCTGGCTCCTTACCTCCGCGGCCTGTTCGAACACGCGCTGGTCGGCCGCATGCCGGGCGAGAGCGGCCCGCGCCCGGCGTTCGCCGGGCCGCTCCACCGGGCCCGGCCGGTCCGCGGCCTCGTGCAGACGAACGGATACTTCCGCGAGTGCCTCCCCCGTGAGCCAGCGCGCCGCCGGTCCCGGGCGGCACCAGGCCAGGGCCGCCAGCGAGGCGTCCACGGCGCCGATGGCGGCCTGACTGCCGCCCACCGCGGCAAGCCCCTCCGTGCCGTCCTCGAAACGGCGCTCCAGCAGCTGAGAGGCGACCTCCCGTACGCCTTCCCGGTACGGCGTACGGGCCAGTCTGCGTGCTGCCCGGTAGACGGTGAACGGTACGAACAGCGAGTACGCCGACGGCCCGTCGGCCTTCGCCAGAGCGGCCACAGGGCGCAGCAGCCGTCGCCGCTGCCGGTCCATCAACAGGTCTGCCAGCCGCGCCGGATGGGCGTCGAGCACCTGTCTCGCCCCGTGGCCGACCAAATGGTCCGCGCTGCCCGCCGAAAGCCGCCGCCGGTGCCGCTCGGCGACCACCAGCGAGGGCCCCGGCTCATCCGTCAGCGGTCCGATGTCCAGGTCGGCGTACGGCAGCGCCTCTTCCCCCGCGGCAACAACGACGTGGTGCAGCCGCGGATTGGCGGCGATGCTGCGGGCGCGCTCCAATTCGGCCTCCCGCAGGTGACCGCCACCCGCCGCAAGGTCGTTGAAGGTGACGGCGAGCAGCCGCTCACCCGCCGCCGTACCGTGGCCGAGTGGCGTTCCCGGCGCTCCCGGCAGCCCGGCGGCGAGCAGCGCGAGCGTCCCGGACGCAACGCCGCCGGACAGATCGGCCCCGATGCCCGGCGCGGGCCCGCCGCGGGCCGCCCGCCGCTCGGCCGGCCCCATCCCGGGGACGGGCCCGGGGTCGGGCTCGGGCATGTCGGGGGCGTGCCGAGGCGCGGCGAGCCGGGCGCGCACGGCATCGACGAGCGCGTCCCGTACGCCGTCCACGGCCTTGGCGGCCTCGAGTTGGGGCGCGGCGACGGCGAGCGAAGCGGTCGGTTCGTACCCGGTGATCTCGCGCGCGCCGTCGCGCAGGATCAGCGCATGGCCCGGCGCCACGCGTCGCACGCCCGCGTAGGGTGTGCGGTCGCCCAGGGCCTCGGGCGTCTCGGGGCAGGCGAGCAGCGCTGCGAGGTGGCTGACGTCGAGCTGCGCCTCGATGAGATCGGCGAGCGGCAGGGCTGCGGTGGCGTACGCGGTGCCCCGCGCCCAGGGGGTGTAGAAGACGGGCCGTGCGCCGGCCAGATCGCCCGCGATGGTGATACGGCGGCCGACCTGGGCAACGGCGGTGTAGCTGCCGGGCCAGGCCGTGAGGTGGCGCAAGGCGCCGCCGCGGGCGGTGAACAGGCCGGCGCGCAGCTGCTCGTCACTCGCGCCGCAGCAGCCGAGGACGGCGAGACGGGTGAACGGGGCGGCCTGGACGACGCGCACCTCATCGGGACGCCAGTCGCCGACGGCCCACAGCGGATCGGGGTCTCCCCACAGCAGTTGGGCTCCGACCGGGTGGACCGTGCCCCCGTCGCCCGCCCCCTGTACCGGCATCGCGGCGGCACTGCTCCATCCCACCAACCACCGCATCGCCGCCTCCACAGGCTGTGGACAACCAACAAGTAGCAGTCATCATGCACAGTAAGCCGACGGTTCCCGTATCGAACCCGCCGAGTGCAACAGGCGGTTCGCCAGGGGGTGGTGCTGTCCGTCAGGGACCATGCTGCCACGACAAGGGCGCACTGGACCGGATCGGGCGAGCGCATACGCAAACGGCGAGCGCCCTGGCGCCGACCGGGCGGAGAGCCGGTACGGACCCGGTGCGGACCCGGCGCGGACCCGGCGCAGTCCCGGGAGCGCACCTGCGGAAGGCCGGAGAACGCCCTTCCTGAACCCCGCTCTCAAGACGGGAGGGCCGCCCAAACTCCCGCTCGACAGGCGCCATTCAGCCAAACTGCCGCGGGGGTGCGAGCACGGGCGTTTCGCCGCAGACCGGTGCAGTCCGGAAGTCGGAACGGCGCGGTCCGGGAGGCGGCAACCACCCCCCGGACCGTTCCACCACCCGCGGGGAATTGAGGTGGCGGTATCCCCCAGCCCACTGAATCCATTGCAGCGGGCCGACCCACGCACTGCCCATGGAAGCGCTCCCCCGGATGGCCAGGACAGAGCGCACGGCCGGGCGCACGGCCACACGCGCCAGGAGCACGCATCTCCTGTGCGCACTCCGGTACGGACAACAATCTCGCCATCCGGAACACCGCCCCTTAACGGTAGGGATGCGGCGAACTACGCTGGGTTTACGAATGCCCCGTGCCTATGCCGGGGCGGCCGTCGGTGTGTCGAGGGGTGGCGCATGTCCAGGGAGCAACGCGGGCCGAACGAGAAGCTCGGCACCGTTCTCGCCCTCGCGGGGATCAGCAATGCGGGGCTGGCGCGGAGAGTCAACGACCTCGGCGCGCAGCGCGGATTGACCCTGCGCTACGACAAGACCTCGGTCGCCCGGTGGGTGTCCAAGGGAATGGTGCCGCAGGGAGCCGCGCCCCATCTCATCGCCGCGGCGATCGGCAGCAAGCTGGGCCGGCCCGTGCCGCTGCACGAGATCGGTCTGGCGGACGCCGATCCGGCGCCCGAGGTCGGTCTGGCGTTCCCGCGCGACGTGGGCGCCGCCGTCCGGTCGGCGACCGAGCTCTACCGGCTGGACCTGGCGGGCCGCCGGGCGGGCGGCGGCATCTGGCAGAGCCTGGCCGGTTCGTTCTCGGTCAGCGCCTACGCGACGCCGGCCTCCCGCTGGCTGATCACTCCGGCCGACAGCGAGGCCGCGCGCGACGCCAAGGAGGCCGAGGCGAGCGGCGCGGACGGAACGGTCCGGGTGGGCCACAGCGATGTGACGAAGCTGCGCGAGGCGGCCGAGGACGCGCGCCGCTGGGACTCCAAGTACGGCGGTGGGGACTGGCGTTCGTCGATGGTGCCGGAGTGCCTGCGGGTTGACGCCGCGCCACTGCTGCTCGGCTCGTACAGCGACGAGGTCGGCCGCTCGCTCTTCGGCGCGACCGCCGAACTCACCCGGCTCGCGGGGTGGATGGCGTTCGACACGGGCCAGCAGGAGGCCGCGCAGCGCTACTACATCCAGGCCCTGCGCCTTGCCCGCGCCGCGGCCGATGTCCCGCTCGGCGGCTACGTCCTCGCCTCCATGAGCCTTCAGGCCACGTACCGGGGCTTCGCCGACGAGGGAGTCGATCTCGCGCAGGCGGCTCTGGAGCGCAACCGGGGGCTCGCGACGGCCCGCACCATGAGCTTCTTCCGGCTCGTCGAGGCCCGCGCCCACGCCAAGGCCGAGGACTCGCACGCGGCCGGCGCGGCCCTGAAGGCGGCCGAGGGCTGGCTCGAGCGGTCCCGGGACGGCGACGCGGACCCCTCCTGGCTCGGCTTCTACTCGGAGGACCGGTTCGCCGCCGACGCCGCCGAGTGTTACCGCGATCTGAAGGCGCCGCGCCAGGTGCGGCGTTTCACGGAGCAGGCGCTGTCCCGGCCGACGGAGGAGTTCGTCCGCTCGCACGGTCTGCGCCTCGTCGTCTCCGCCGTGGCCGAACTGGAGTCCGGGAATCTCGACGCGGCGTGCGCGCAGGGCACGCGCGCGGTGGAGGTCGCCGGGCGCATATCGTCCGCGCGGACCACGGAGTACGTGCGCGATCTGCTGCACCGGCTGGAGCCGTACGGGGACGAGCCGCGGGTCGTCGAGCTGCGGGAGCGGGCGCGCCCGCTGCTGGTCGCCCCGGCGTGAAGCGGCTGCCCCTGCGCCCCGCCCTCCGCCCCCGCCTTGCGCCCCGCCTTCGCTCCCGCCTTTCCGGCGGACTCCCGGTGGAGAAGGCGGGCGCCGGGCGGTTTCGGGCGCTTGTCGGTGGGCCAAGGCATCATCGTGAGTGCGGGCTCCCGTGCGGGGCGTAGCCGGCCGTGTCGGGCCGGATGGGGCTGAGCGGAACGGAGCGGACGGAGCAAGGAGGTGGAGCGGTGGCGTACGACAGCGATGTGCTGGTGGTCGGGGGCGGGATCGTCGGCCTGTCGGCTGCGTATGCGATCACCCGCGCCGCGCCCGGTACCCGCGTCACGGTCCTGGAGAAGGAGTCCGGCCCAGCGCGGCACCAGACAGGTCGCAACAGCGGTGTGATCCACAGCGGGATCTACTACCGGCCGGGCTCTTTGAAGGCCCGGTTCGCGGTGCAGGGCGCCGCGGAGATGGTGAAGTTCTGTGCGGAGCACGGCATTGGGCACGAGGTGACCGGCAAGCTGATCGTCGCGACCGACCGGGCCGAACTGCCCCGGCTGCACGCACTGGTCCAGCGGGGCCGGGAGAACGGTATTCCGGTGCGCGAACTCGGCCCGGCCCAGATAGCGGAGCGGGAGCCGCATGTGCGGGGGCTGGCCGCCATCCATGTGGGCACCACGGGCGTGTGCGACTTCGGGGCGGTGGCGGCGCAACTGGCCCGGCTCGCGCAGGACGGCGGCACCCGGATCCGGTACGGCGCGCAGGTGCGGGTGATCGCGCGGCGTACAGGGGGGCGTATGGAGGGGCGCACGGAAGGCCGCATCGAGGAACGTAGCGAAGGACGCACCGAGGGACATACCGAAGGGGATGCGGACCGGCCTGTGGAAGGGCGGCAGGGGCGTACCGGAGGGCAGCCGCACGAGCCGTACGGGGTCGCGGTCCGCACGGCGGACGGCGAGGTGCTGCGGGCACGGGTGCTGGTGAACTGCGCCGGGCTGCACTGCGACCGGGTGGCGCGGCTGGCGGGCGACGACCCCGGCATGCGGATCGTGCCGTTCAGGGGTGAGTACTACGAACTGGCGCCGGGTCGCGAGGATCTGGTGCGCGGGCTGGTGTATCCGGTGCCCGACCCGGCGTTCCCGTTCCTGGGCGTCCATCTGACCCGCGGCATCGAGGGCTCGGTGCACATCGGGCCCAACGCGGTTCCGGCGCTGGCCCGTGAGGGATACGGCTGGCGGACCGTACGGCCCGCGGAGCTGGCGGAGACGCTGGCCTACCCGGGAGCGTGGCGGATAGCCCGCCGGCACTGGCGGTACGGCAGGGGTGAGCTGCACCGTTCCTTGTCCAAGCGCGCGTTCACGGATGCCGTGCGCAGGCTCCTTCCGGAGGTGGGCGAAGCGGACCTCGTGCCTGCGCCGGCGGGGGTACGCGCGCAGGCGGTGCTACGGGACGGGACGCTTGTCGACGATTTCCTCTTCGCCGAGTCCCCGGGCATGGTCCACGTCCTGAACGCGCCCTCGCCCGCGGCGACCGCATCGCTGCCGATCGGCCGCGAGGTGGCGCGGCGGGCGCTGGCCGCGCTGGGGGCTCAGGGCGCAGCGGGTGCAGCGGGTGCTCAGGGCGCGGCCTGGAGGTAGCCGGGCAGGGTCCCGGGCCAGCCGGGTACCTCCGGCCCGGCGGTGGCCAGGCCGCGGGCCCGGATAGCCGGGCACGTCCCGGGGTAGCCAGGCACCACAGGCCCGGAGTCAGCCGGGCAGGGCCCGGAGGGAGCCCGGCACCACAGGCCCGGAGTCAGCCGGGCAGGGCCCGGAGGGAGCCGGGCAGGGCCCGGAGGGAGCCGGGCAGGGCCTGGGAGTAGCCGGGCATGGCCTGGAGGCGGGCACGGGTTTGCCGGGGGAGCCGGCACGGTCCCGAGGTAGCCGGCACAACCCGCCCGGAGGGAGCCGGGCAGGTCCCGGAGGCAGTCGGGGCAGGGCCCGGGGGGAGCCGGCACCGGCGGCCCGGAGGCAGCCGGGGCACAGCCCAGAGGCAGCCGGGGCACAGCCCAGAGATAGCCCAGGCACAGCCCAGAGATAGCCGGGGCACCCGCCGGAGGTATCCGGGCGCACCCCCGCCGGAGGTATCCGGGCGCGGCCCGAGACAGCCGGCACGGGCCGTACGGACTCCGAGGGCACGAGACGCTCCGGGCCGGGGCGACCGTAGAATCGGAGGCACTGTGTATGAATCGACTTCACTCCCCGCCCCCACACCCGCCGACGGCGGAGAGCACGAGCGCCCGGTCGCCGATCGCCCGCAGGCCGACCGGCCCACCGCAGACCGCCCCGCCGCCGAGCGCAAGAGTCTGCAGTTCCCCGGCGGCCCCGCCGTGGACCCCGCCGGGTCGCATCACGAGCGTCGGATTCGGAGCTTCCGGCCGCGGCGGGGACGGGTGACCGCCGGGCAGGGGGAGGCGCTGCGGAGGCTGTGGCACCAGTGGGGGCTGGACATCGACGGGCAGCGCGTCCTGGATCTCGGCGAGCTCTTCGGAGACCCGGAGATGCCCGTCGTCCTGGAGATCGGCTTCGGAATGGGCGAGGCCACCGCCCACATGGCCGCCGCCGATCCCGGCACCGGGATCCTCGCCGCGGACGTGCACACCCCCGGCCAGGGCAACTTGCTCGGTCTCGCGGAGCGGAACGGCCTGTCCAACATACGGGTGGCGAACGGCGACGCGATCATCCTCCTCCGGGAGATGATCGCGCCCGAGGCGCTCGCCGGGCTCCGCGTCTTCTTCCCCGACCCCTGGCCCAAGAAGCGCCACCACAAGCGCCGGCTGATCCAGCGGGAGTTCATCGAACTGGCCGTGACCCGGCTGAAGCCCGGCGCGCTGGTGCACTGCGCCACCGACTGGGAGCCGTACGCCGAGCAGATGCTCGAGGTGCTCTCCGCCGAGAGCGCGCTGGAGAACACCCAGCCCGACGGCGGGTACGCACCGCGCCCCGCGTTCGACGGTCCGGCCGGCCGGCCGCTGACCAAATTCGAGGGTGCCGGCCTGGACAAGGGGCACTCCGTGCACGATCTGCTGTTCGTGCGCCGCTGAACGACGGCCCGCCGAGCGATTCTTCGCACATCCTTATGGCGTCGCCCCCGACCCCACACCCTCGTTAGGGTCGACAGGTGCATCAGTCCCCGCTCCCGCCGCAGCCGCGCCAGCAGCCGCCGGTCCCGGTCTACGAACCGCAGCCGCAGTTCGACGCCGTACCGGAGCGAGCACACTGGCGCTACCGCCCGTCCCGCCAGTTCTGGCACAGCAAGGCAGTGCGCGTCGGCGCCCTGATCACGGTGCTCGTACTCTCCGGCCTGGTCATCCTCGCCCTGGTACGCGAACAGACCGGTACCGAGGGGTTCCTGGTCGGCCTGGGCCTGGCCGTGCTGCCCGTGCCGCTGCTCCTGGCCGCGTTCCGCTGGCTCGACCGCGTCGAACCCGAGCCCTGGCGGAATCTGCTCTTTGCCTTCGCCTGGGGCGCCTGCGCTGCGACGCTCGTGGCGATCATCGCCAACGGCTTCGCCACACAGTGGATCGCCACCCGTGTCGAGACGTCCTCCGCCACCGAGGCGGAGGCCTGGGGCGCCACGTTCATCGCGCCCGTCATCGAGGAGAGCGCCAAGGGCGCGGCCCTGCTCCTGCTCTTCGTCTTCCGCCGCCGCGACTTCGACGGCATCGTCGACGGCGTCGTCATAGCCGGGATCACCGCGACCGGCTTCGCCTTCACCGAGAACATCCTCTATCTCGGGAACGCCTTCGGTGAGGACCAGGCGCTCGGCTCCTCCGGATTCCAGTCGGTCACTGCCGCGACCTTCTTCATCCGCATCGTGATGTCGCCTTTCGCCCACCCGCTCTTCACCGCGCTGACCGGCATCGGCTTCGGCATCGCCGCTCTCGCAGCACCGCACCAGCGCGCCCGCCGCATTCTGCTGCCGCTCGCCGGACTGCTCACCGCGATGGTCCTGCACGCCGTCTGGAACGGCTCGGCCAGCCTCGGGGGCTACGGCTTCATCGCCGTCTACGGCATGTTCATGGTCCCGGTCTTCGCGCTGCTCACCTGGCTGGTGATCTGGTCCCGCGGCAACGAGCTGAAGACCGTACGCAGCCACCTGCCCGCCTACGTGGCAGCCGGCTGGCTGGTCCCCCCGGAGCCGCACGCGCTGTCCTCCATGCGGGCCCGCTCGATCGCCCGCGATGTGGTGCGGCGCGCCCATGGGAGCGCGGCGGCCCGAGCGGTCGCCGAGTACGAGTCCTTCGCGACGGCGCTGGCCTTTCTGCGGCAGCGGGCGCACCGGGGCGCGGCGGGCCCGGACTTCGTCGCCCGCGAGCAGGAGCTGCTTCACCACCTGTGGCAGCGCAAGGATGTGGCGCAGCCTGCACTCGCCCATGCCGCGCTGGTCACCACGCGCCGCTCGGTCCCCCCGCAGTGGGCGCCGCATGGACAGCAGTACGGGTCGCCGCAGGGGCAGCAGCAGTACGGCCCGGCGCAGGGACAGCGGCAGTACGGGCAACCGGCGGGACAGCCGTACGGGCAGGGACAGCCGGCGGAGCAGCCGTACGGGCAGGGACAGCCGAACGGCTCAGCGCAGCAGCCGGTGTACGGGCAGCAGTACGGGTCCGGTCCGGCGTACGGCGGCACCTCGTACCCCGGCACCCAGGAGGGACCGCCCCCCTGGCCCTACGACGCGCCACCCCGGTACCACCGCTGAGCGAGTAGCCAGGCAGACCTGGCCCCGGTGGCCGGTTCCGAAGCGCAGCCGCATACGCCCGAAGGCCGCGCCGACCGGGCAGACCAGTCCCGAAGGTACGGGGCCGGACTCTCTCCCCGACTCTCGACGCCCGGCTCACGGCTCACGGCTCTTGGCTCTTGGCTCTACGGATCAGGAGCCGGATCAGGCGCAGGGCGTGACGTCGCTCCGCGCGTCTCTACCTCCGCGGCTCTCGGCCTCCGCACTCCGCACCTCCGCAAACAGCGACGCACCCCGCCAGGAGCGAGGTGCGTCGAAGTTACGGACGATGCCTCAGAGGCTCACACCGTGCTCGCGCAGCCAGGCAGCCGGGTCGATCGGGTCGCCACCGCCCGGCCGGACCTCCATGTGGAGGTGCGCGCCGGTGACATTGCCCGTGGCGCCGACGCGGCCGATGGTTTCGCCCGTCGCCACCTTCCCGGACGTCTGGGTCATCGAGGAGAGGTGGCAGAACCAGACTTCCGTGCCGTCCTCGAGGGTGAGCACGATCCGGTAGCCGTACGAACCGGCCCATCCGGCCTCGGTGATGGTGCCGCCGTGCACTGCCTTGACGGGGGTGCCGGTCGGGGCGGCGAGGTCCTGGCCAGTGTGGTCGTTGGACCACATGGAACCGGACTGGCCGAAGCTGGAGGTGAGGGTGTAGGAGGAGACCGGGGCGGTGTATTCGCGGGCGAGCTTGGCGAGCCGCTCGGCCTCCGCCGCCGCTTTCGCCTTGCGCTCCGCCTCTGCCTCGGCCTTCTCGGCGGCTGCCTTCGCCGCCGCCTTCTTCTCGGCGGCGACCTTGGCGGCCTTCTCGGCGGCGGCCTTCTCCTCGGCCTCGCGCTCCGCCTTCTCGGCGGCGGACTGCTGCTGCTCGGCCTGCTTCATGATGCGGGCCCGCAGCGCCTCGCCGGCGCCGGTGCCGTCGGTGACCTCGCTGTCCGTGAGCCCGGCCTGGGAGAGCGGAGCCTGGGCGGCCACAACGCCCTCACCGGCACCGTCAGAGCCGGAGCCGGAGTCGTCGGAGACCAGGGACCCGATACCGGGCAGCGATCCGGCATCCGGGAGCTTCTCCGACACGGAGGCGAGGTCCGGCATGGAGATCGAGACCGGCGGCTTCTCCTGCGCGCTGGCCATGCCGCCCGCACCGACAGCGGCGAAGACGCCGACTCCGAGGACAGCGCTGCTACGGGCCATGCCGCCACCGCGCTGCTTGACGACGCGGTGCCTGCCGCGCACCGCGGCCACGGATTCCGCGGTCGGATTCCAGTCACCGACTCCGGCCGGGGGCTCCTCGGCGAACCCGGCATCGTGACTCTCGGGTTCGTACAGGAACTCGGGGGCAGGGCTGTTGGACGCCACGCGGGCGCACTCCTTTCCTTCCTTCGCCTACCGGGTTAGCTGACGGGTTCGGAGCAGGAAGGTCTCCTACGGACCCCTCCGAAGAGGCGTCCGATTCACCCCATGTAGTGGTTCCCCGGTTCCCTTGGTACTGGTGTTGCGGGTGGAGCAGATCGTGCGGGATTCGGCGTCAGCGCACGGTGCCACCTCTTGTGGCGGCTGGGACGACCGCGCTGCGTTATCGAACGTTAATAGACCCGGGGTGCCTATTCCAAGCTGTTCCGGGTGATCGTTAACGGATATCGCGGGGACCAACCAGGACACGAAATGCCTAATCCGGGCGAGTTGCCCCTGCGGCGGAAAACCCGTCCCGGCTGATCGTGTGCCAGTTGTTATGCGGAGTGGCGCGGACCGGTTACGGACCGTCAGAAGGGTGGCCGGACCTCGAGCCGTCGCCCGCGCCGCGCACGATTCCCACCGCCCTACGCCGCATCGGCTGCCGCTCGGCCGGGCGGCTGACCGCCAGCAGCGCCATGTCATCCGCGGCCCCGCCCGCGGTGTGCCGGGCCACGTCCTCGACGAGGGCGTCGAGCAGGGCATCGGGTCCGGAGAACAGCCGGCCGCGCAGCCGCTCCTGCGGATCGTAGAAGACGCCGTTGGCGTCCCGGGCCTCGGTCATCCCGTCCGTGAAGAGCAGCAGCGTGGCGCCCTCGGGGAAGGCGAACTCATCCACCCGCTCCGGCTGGTCGGCCAGCTCACCCAGGCCGAGGGGCAGCGCAGGCACGACGGGGTCGGCTACGAACACGCCGCCGTCGGCGTACAGCAGAAGGGGGGAGGGATGGCCTCGGTTGAGGATGCGGAGAGCGGGTTCCGGGAGAGCGGCTCCCGTGTCCGTACGCCGGATGGTCGGCACCTCGGCCAGCACGGCCGTGGTGAAGCCCTCGGACCGGTCCGGGCCTTCATGCCGCTGCCTCTCGCGCTGGAGCGCCCGCTCCAGCCGGGCCGCGACCCCCACCAGGGTCGCCTCCTGCTCCGCGGCCTCCCGGAAGGCGCCGATGACGACGGCCACCGCCTCGACGGCGTCCAGGCCCTTGCCGCGGACGTCACCGACGATCAGGCGGACCCCGTACGGGGTGTCCTGCACCGCGTAGAGGTCACCGCCGATCCGGGCGTCGGTCTGCGCGGCCTCGTAGCGCGCGGCGACATGGAAGCCGCCGATCCGCTCGTCGGGTGTCGGAAGCACGGCCCGCTGGGCGGCCTCGGCGATGCTCCGCGCCGAGGCGAGCTCCCGCCCGCTGCGGCGCACCACACGGTTGATGAAGAGCGCCAGCACGGCGACGGTCAGGACGGTGACCAGCTCGGTCACCGACTCCACGGCGCCCAGGTCGCGGTTGACGAGGTGCAGCGTGACCACGGCGAGCCCGGCGGCGATGCCCGCGGTCGCCGTGGCGCGCAGCGAGAAGAACGGGGCGGCGACCAGCGGGGCGGCCGAGAAGAAGGGCGAGCCGGTGAAGCGCGACGGCGTCGAGAGGTCGAAGGCAAGACCGCCGATGATCAGCGCGGCCGGGAGCCAGCGGGCCAGGTCGCGGCTGGTGGGTTTTCGGCGCCCGCCCTGACGGTCCGGGGTGGTGCGGATGGGGGACGTACCGCTGCCCGCGCCCCGCCGGAGGCGCCCCGTACGACCGCCCCCTCCGCGTCGCATCCCCACCTGCCTGTCTCCTGCCCGTGCGTACGCCGCGCGGGAGCGGTTCGACACCGCGCCTCTCCAGGCTGGCGGGTGACCGGGCACCGGGCGATTCGACGTAGGCCAGGTAGATCTCTGCGCCCGGGCCCCGTCGCCCGCGCTGACGGATTCATTACTCATGCCTCGAAGGCCCATTATTGCGGCTTTGGAGTTAGCGTCGTAAGTATGAACAGCGCAGTGCGTCACACCGTCCTTCTGCCGGTGCTGGCCGCGATCGCCGCTGTCCTCGTACTGGTGGCCGTGATGGCACCCGGAGCGCGGGCTGCGGACGGGCTGGACAGCGCCGCTCAGGCCCTGCAGAGGGGCCCTGTCTACGTCGATCCGCGGGCCCGGGACGCGTTCCCTCCGTCCGAAGCCGACGCCCTGGCAAACAAGATCGAGAAGGCGGACAAGCCGGTCTTCGTCGCCGTGCTCCCCGCCGCCTCGGAATTCGATCCGTCCACGCTGCTGCAGGATCTGCGGACCAAGGTGGGGATCACCGGCGTCTACGCGGTCGCGCTGGGCGACCGGTTCGACGCGGGCGCGGACTCCTCGGTGATGCCGCGCAACGCCGTCGACAACATCACCGGGGCCGTGGAGCGCTCCGACCGCGGTGATGTCGGGGCGATGGTCACGGGCTTCACCGACCAGGCCATCAAGCAGGCGAACGGCAACGCCCCGGCCGCCTGGAGCCCGGGCACGGGCACGGGCACCGGCCCGGAGACCGGTGTCAGCGGCCCAGGGTTGGTCGTCACGCTCGGCGTGCTGGTCGCCGCCGCCACCGGCGGAGCGCTGCTGGTGAGCAGCCGCGGGAAGAAGCGCCGGGCCGAGTGGGACCGGGTGCAGCTCCAGACCCTCCGGCCGGTGGTGGACGAGGACATCACCGCCTTCGGCGAGGAACTGGACCGGATCGACTTCGACCCGTCCGCCGCGGAGACGGACGACGCGATGCGCGAGGACTACGCACGCGCCCTGGACTCGTACGACAAGGCGAAGGCGTCGATGGAGGTCGCACGGCGGCCACAGGACGTACGAGGCGTGACGCAGGAACTGGAGGACGGCCGGTTCTCGCTGGCCACCCTGGAGGCGCGGCGGGACGGCGCACCGCTGCCCGACCGCCGGCCGCCCTGCTTCTTCGATCCGCGGCACGGCCCGTCGGTCGAGGACGCGCAGTGGGCCCCGGCGGACGGCGAGGAGCGGACGGTGCCGGTGTGCGCGGCGGACGCGGCCCGGCTGGAAGACGGCGAGGCGCCGACGGGCCGGATGGTGGAGACGGCGTCAGGACGCCGGCCGTACTGGGAGGCCGGTCCGCTCTACGGGCCCTGGGCTTACGGCTACTTCGGCGGCGGTCTGCTGCCGGGGCTGCTGGTGGGCACGATGCTGGGCAGCCTGATGAGCGGGCCGAACGCGTACGGGGACGGCTACGGGGACTACGGCGGCGGGGACGCCGGGGGCGACTACTCCGGTGGCGACTACAACTCGGGCGACTTCGGCGGCGGCTTCGGCGGAGGTGACTACGGCGGAGGCTTCGGGGGCGGCGACTTCGGCGGCGGGTTCTGAGCGCGGGGCCTTCCGCCCACAGGGCCGTGATCCGGTGGACGGTGATCCGGGACGGTGATCCCGGGCGGGGACGGTGATCCCGGGGGCAGGGGGCAGCCGCCGGTGGCAGGGCGCCGGTGGCGGGGTGGTCCGGCCACGGGCTCCTGACCACGAGGTTCTGTGAAGCTGCGACGGACCGTCCGTGCCTGCGACCCGGGGTTCCTGCGGTTCGCTCAGCCCTCTGGCAGGGCGGCGCCGCAGGCCTCACAGCTGCCCCCGTCGGCGAGCTCGTTCATCCGCCCGCACTCCGTGCAGACCCGGTGCAACTGGCAGGCCGCCTCCCCGCCCTGCTCCCGTACTTCCTGCCGCAGGTTCTGACGAACGGCATCGGTGGATGTCGCCGGCGCCTTCACCTCATCAGCCATGCACTCCATGAAAAGGCACCCGGACGGCGATGACAACGACCGTCGGCCGAGGGCCGGAGCAGCACCATGCCGCTGGAGCCGGCGGCGGATTCTTCGGCGGGTCCAGGGCTTCGTGACGCCGGTCTGCCCAGACCCTCGGTCACGCCCGCGCGCCAGAGTCCCACCCTCGGTGAGCCCGCCGCCTCCTGCTGCGGGCAGGAGGCGGCGTATGCGCGGCGGTCGGACGCGCCGGGTCGCTCAGCCTGCTGTCGGCGTCTCAGGCGCCAGGCGGGCGGGCAGGCTGCGGTGGCCGTTGGAAATGAACGATTCCACCGGCCGCAACTCGTCCGCCGGGACGGCCAGCGCCAGGTCGGGGAAGCGCTCGAACAGGGCGGGCAGGGCGATCTCGGCTTCCAGCCGGGCCAACGGCGCCCCGAGGCAGTAGTGAACGCCGTGTCCGAAGGCGAGATGCTCCTTGTCGACCCTGGTGAGGTCAAAACGGTCCGCGTCCTCGCCGTGCGAGGCGGGGTTGCGGCCCGCGGCGGCGTAGGCGGCGAGGATCGCGTCCCCCTTCTTGATCACCACACCCGCGGACTCGAGCTCGATGTCCTCGACCGCGTAACGCAGCGGCAGGCTCGCCACCGGGGCCTGCGAGCGCAGCGTCTCCTCGATCACGTCGTTCCAGGAGACCGCGCCCTTACGGACCAGTTCGAGCTGTTCCGGGTGGGTGAGCAGGGCGTGGATCGCGTTGTCGAGCAGGTTGACCGTGGTCTCGTGCCCGGCGCTGATCATCAGCAGCAGGGTGTCGACCAGTTCGGCCTCGGCCAGCCGCGAACCGTCCTCCTCGCGGGCGGCGATGAGGACACTGGTCATGTCATCGCCCGGGGTCTCTCGCTTCAGAGCGACGAGACCGGAGAGAACCGTGTGGATGCCCGCGAAGGTGGCCGATGCCTCCTCGGCGGACGCCGCGGTGTTGAAGATGCCGTCCACCAGGCGGCGCAGATCTTCCCGCGTGCCCGGGTCGGAGACTCCGAACAGATCGCAGATCACCTGGATCGGGATCGGGTAGCAGTACTCCTCCCGCAGGTCCACCGCCGCACCCCGGGGGGCGGCGGCGAGGCCGTCGAGCAGGTCGGCGGTCATCCGCTCGATGCGCGGGCGCAGGGCCTCCGTACGGCGGGCGGTGAAGGCCGGGGAGACCAGCTTCCGCAGCCGCTTGTGCTCGCCTCCGTAGGCGGTGAACATGTTCGTCACCGCGACCCAGGTGAACAGCGGCCACTCCGGGGTTATCTCCCCGTTGACGAACGCGGGCCAGTGCTGGCGGGGGTCCTTCGATACGCGGGGGTCGGTCAGCAGTTTCTTGAGCAGCGTGTGGTCACTTACTGCCCACGCCACCACCTGGCCAGGGAGCTCCACCAGCGCCGCGGGGCCGGCTTCCCGGATTCTGGCTCCCTCACCGTGGATGTCGCTACCTGAGGGGTCGATGACGACGGGGCAGGACTGGCGTTCCATCCAGTGTCTCCAGGGGTCTCGTGCGTGGTAACCGGCACGGCTATCGGCGGAAAATGCACAGGCAGGGCGGCAAGAGCCCGGTGGAACGGGCCCTGCCGCCACTCCAACTGCTCTACCCCGACGGCGAGTTCGACATCCGGAAGCCGGTCGAGGAGTTTTTCCACGGCGACCGCGGCGATCAGCCGGGCGGGGTCCTTCGCCGGACAGGTGTGCGGTCCCGCGCTCCAGGCCAGATGGGCACGGTTGCCGCCCCGCCGGTCGGACGCCAGGGCCGGATCGGTGTTGGCGGCTGCCAGGCTGATCAGGATGGGCTCGCCCTCGCGCAGCCGGATTCCGGCGAAGTCGAGGTCGTGGACGGGGTAGTGGATGGCGTAGTTCGCGAGCGGCGGGTCCGTCCACAGCACCTCGTCGAGCGCGTCCTCGACGGGCATGCTGCCGCCGGCCAGATCACCGGCGAACCGGTCGTCCGCGAGCAGCAGCCGCAGCCCGTTGCAGATCAGGTTCTGCTGAGGCTCGGTGCCCCCGCCCATGAGCACCACGAGCTGGTGGATCATCTCCTCGTCGGTGAGCTGCGCGGGGTGGGCCATCAGCCAGGACGTCACGTCCGCCCCCGGCTTCAGCCGCTTGAGGCCGACCAGACTCGCGAGGGTCTTGACGAGCAGCGCGTTCGCCTTCTCGGAGTCGACGTTGGCGTCGAAGATCCCGGACATGCCCTCGACCAGCTTCTCCCCGAGGTCGGGCGGGCAGCCGAAGAGCTGGTTGAAGACGAGGAGAGGCAGCATCGCGCCGTACTCGCCGAGGAGGTCGGCCCGGCCGTTGGGGCCGAACCGGTCGATGAGGGTGTCCGCGCTCTGCTCGACGTAGCCGCGCAGGGCGTTCGGGTCCACCCGGCTCAGGCTGTCGGTGATCGCACCGCGCAGCCGTACGTGCTCGTCGCCGTCGGTCCACAGGGCGTTCGGCCGGTACATCATCATCGGGACGACCGGGCTGTCCGCCGGCACGGTCCCATCGGCGAGGGCACGCCACCGGCGCGGGTCCTTGGCGAACCGATCCGGGCTGCGCAGCACTTCGAGGGCGGCCTCGTAGCCGGTGACGAGGGACGCGGAAACGCCGGGGGCGAGCTCCACCGGTGCGATCGGACCGTACGCGCGCAGGCGCGCGTAGGTGGCGCCCGGGTCCGCGGCGAACTCGGGTCCGTGCAGCAGTTCGGCCGTGCCCGGCCGGGCGGCGGTGCCGGTGACTGTGCCGGCGCCCGGGGCCGCGGCGGTGGTGGTGTCCGGTGCCCTGGTCGTGCCGGTGTCCTGGGCGGTGGCGGGCGCTTCATCGTCGGTGCCGGCGTGTGCGGGGCAGCCGGGCGGCGGCGTCTCGCCCGGTGCGGGTGAGGGAGTGGTCACGCGTGCTCCTGGGCGATACGGGTCTGGAGGTACTGAACGAGGCAGATCAGCGCCATGGTCGAGGATTCGGCGTCCCGCGCGTCGCAGGTGACGAGGGGGGTTTCGGGAAGCAGATCGAGGGCTTCACGGATCTCGTCGTCGGGGAAGGACGGCGCGCCGTCGAAGTGGTTGACGGCGACCGCGTACGGCACGTCGTGCTCCTCCAGCAGGCCCATGACGTCGAAGGACTGGTCGAGCCGCCGGGTGTCCGCCAGCACCAGTGCCCCGAGGGCGCCGTAGGTCATGTCCTTCCACAGCTGGGTGAAACGCTTCTGCCCGGGAGCGCCGAACAGATACAGCACCAGCCGCTCGCTGAGGGTGAGACGGCCGAAGTCCATGGCGACGGTGGTGGTGGACTTGCCCTCGATCCCGGCCAGGTCGTCCACCAGCGCGCCGGCCTGCGTCATCGTCTCCTCGGTGCGCAGCGGCCGGATCTCGGACAGGGTGCCGACGAACGTGGTCTTGCCGACGGCGAAGTGACCCACGATCAGGATCTTGGCCGCGGTCCTGACCGTATCCGGAAGATGGACGTGGTCAGAGGCGAGCGCGGAGCCCATCGAGCACCTCCTGCAAGATCTGGGCATCGGGGAGTTGAGCCTTGGGGATGGGAGCCCGGGTGGTGATGTGGCCGCTGTCGATCAAGTCGCTGAGCAGGACCTTGGTGACGCTGATCGCCAGCTTCAGATGTCCTGCCACCTCGGCGACCGACAGCGCCCCGCCGCGGCACCGCTCCATGACGCGGCGCTTCTCGGGGCTCAGCCCGCTCAGCGGCCGGTCGTTCATGGCCGTCACGAGCGTCACCATGTCGAGCGTGTTCCGCGTCGGATGAGCACGGCCGTCCGTCACGACATAAGGTCTTACGAGTCCCCGCTCACGCTTACGGGGCGGGCTCATGCCGGGCCGGCGGTGCCGAGTCGGGCGGGGTCGGCGTCCCGGCGTGGCGGGCTGGTCAGCTCCTTGCCCAGCCGGTCGACCAGCTTCTGCATGCGGTAGGTGACCGCCTCCATGTCCACGTTCTGGGTGGCCGAGACCGCCAGATAGGCGCCCGCACCGGCGGCGACCAGGAAGACGTACCCGTCGACGAACTCGACCAGCGTCTGCTGCCACGGAGTGCTCTCGTGGGAGCAGAACTCGGCGGTGCTGCGGCTGATCGACTGGAGTCCCGACAGCGCGGCCGCCTGCCGGTCGGCCTCGTCACGGGATATCCCCTGGGAGTGGGAGCGGAGCATCCCGTCCGCCGAGAGCAGGATCGCGTGGCGCGCCTCCGGGACCTTCAGGACCTCGTCGAGCATCCAGCCCAGTTCATTGGCCATATGGTCGTTCATGCCTGAGGGTTCCCTTCATCGTCTGGGGAGGCGGCGCGGCCGGAGCGGGTCCCGCGGGCGAACGCCCCCATGCGCGAGGCGGTCTCATGAGCCTCGCGGGCGGGTGACGGATCGGCGCTTGGCTGCGCGGGGGCCGTCCGGGAGGCGGAGACATGTTCCGGGACGGGGCGGCGGCGGGTGCGTTTGGGCAGGCCTCCGGCTGTGGACGCCTGCGCGGGCATGGGCGCGGGCGAAGGCATGGGCGCGGGCGAAGGCGCCGGTTCAGGGGACTGTGGGGCTGTCGGCCCGGGCTCCTCGGAACTGGGCTGCGCATCCCGGGCCTCGGATGTGAGAACGGCCTCGGGGGGCGTGGCCGGAACGGAGGCCGGTACGGGGGCCTGCGCGGCCTCCTGTGGGATCGCCGCCCTGACGGCGCGTACGCGGTTGAGGAGTGAATTGGGGAGGAACAGGACGGCTCGCACACCCCCGTAGGGGGACCGGGTGTCGACCGAGACGCTGAACCCGTACCGCGCGGCGAGCACACTGATGACGGCGAAGCCGAACTGCGGCGGGTCTCCGAGATGGTTGATATCGACGTCTTCAAGGCCCGACAGGCGTCGGC
The DNA here is from genome assembly GCF_040609575.1 of Streptomyces sp. NPDC004647. Lineage (NCBI taxonomy): Bacteria > Bacillati > Actinomycetota > Actinomycetes > Kitasatosporales > Streptomycetaceae > Streptomyces > Streptomyces sp. NPDC004647. The sequence goes on from NZ_JBEXKU010000021.1 coordinate 26,552, forward strand.
CCGCCTCCGCGGTCTCGCGCGCGTCCATGCCGACTCCGGCATCGTCGATGACCACGGAGATGCCGTTGTGCCCGGGCAGGATGCTGACCTCGACCGTGGTGTTCGGCTGCGAGTGCCGCGCCGCGTTGTCCAGCAGCTCGGCGACCGTGAGGACCACAGGCTCCACCGCCCGGCTCACCACATCCATGTCGACCCGCGAGTGGATCTCGACGCGCCGGTAGTCCCGGATCCGCGACGTCGCGCCGCGTACGACGTCGATCAGCTGTGAGGCAACCCGCTGCCGCCCCGGCCACGACCCGCAGAGAACGGCGATGGCCTGCGCCCGCCGGCCGAACTGGGAGTTGGCGTGGTCGATCTCCAGAAGACCTTGGAGGACATCGGGGTTGTCGTGCCTGTCCTGCATGTCCGAGATGGAGAGCTGCTGTTCGTTGGCGAGCGCCTGGAGCGCGCGCATCGCCGCCTTCAGCGCGGCCTTCGCCGATTGGTCGGCGCGGGACCGTGCCTTGTCGGCGGCTCCGGCGAACAGGTTCACCACGGTCTGGAGGCTCTGCGCGTACGCCGTTCCTTCCAGCCGCCCGTCGAGGAGGCCGGGTACGGGAACCAGCTGGTGATGGTGCTGCTGGGCTTCCTCCAGCGCCGGGAGCCGGACCTCGACCAGGTGCCGGGCCTCCTCGTCACGAACGTGCAGGCTGAATTCCAACGCCGCCACGCGCTTGCGTAGGGCAGCGGTGATCTGGCGCTGGCGTACCAGCAGGATTAGGCCTGCGAGCACACCGGCAGAAAGGCACCAGAACACCGCCTCCGGTATGTGTCGTGTCATCAGATCCTCGTGAACGGGGGGTTGCGAGGGGCGGAGGAGGACGAAATGCGGAGGAAGGGTGGGGGGAGGGCGAGGGACACCGGGGGACGCGGCCCACCGGAGTTCCGTCGGGTGGAAGCCGGAGCGTGACGCACGGGATGAGGGCACCACCCTCGGTGTCCAGCGGAGAAACGGAGTGTGGCAATCATCCTAGCCATGACAACAAATCCTCAAGTGGCGCGTGCGTCCGATGCTTTTAGCCAGGCACCCGCTGAGACAGTGGTGCGGGACCCGGCGCCGGGTTCGGCACGGGGTCGTGGCTTGCTCGTCCCAGCCTGTCAACTACGCGGCCCAGCCGACAACCGGCTGGGGACCCGACGGTCCCCTCCGCCCGGCGCACCCACGGCCCAGAGAGTGAGAAACCACCGGCCAGACGCGCCTGACCTGCGGTTCTCCGGTAGGCCGTGTGGGACTCGAACCCACAACCAATGGATTAAAAGTCCACTGCTCTGCCAATTGAGCTAACGGCCCGCACCCGGAAGCATAGTGGGATGCCGGCCGGATTCCGGGAGCCGTCCCCCCGGTGGGAACAGGGCGGGAACCCCCCGGCCGAGGGCTCGTCCACACCTCCGGGTCCGCGCTGTTCCGCACCCCCGGCGACGTCCCCAGGCACGGCCGGGGCCACAACCGGAGTCACGAACCGGACCCCCACGGCTCCCCACCGGGCCCACGAGCCCTCGCGCTGCACGACCTCCACCGGCGCTGACTGCCGGCACGGCCGGGCGGCCTACTCGCGCGGCGCCTCCGGAGCGTTGGCGCTCTGCGGCGGTACGGCGGCGGCCGCCGCGGCGGGGCCGACGGCCGGGCCGGGCACCGGGATCAGCGACCTGTTCCTGGCGTAGACGTGCAGGTGTCCCACGACCGTGTTGGTGACGGCGACGAGGGGTACGGCGACGACCGCGCCACCGATGCCCGCAACGAGCGTGCCGGCCGCCACGGACAGCACCACCGCGAGCGGATGGACCCGTACCGCCCGGCCGAGGATGAACGGCTGCAGGACATGGCCTTCGATCTGCTGCACGGCCAGGACCACGAGCAGGACCATGAGCGCGGTGAACGCCCCCTGGGTGACCAGCGCGACGATCACGGCGAGCGCACCCGAGACGGCGGCGCCGACGAGCGGGACGAAGGCGGAGAGAAAGATGAGAACCGCGAGCGGCACAGCCATCGGCACGCCGAGGAGATGGATCCCCAAGCCGATGAAGATCGCGTCGATCAGGGCCACGATCACCGTGCCGCGCACATAGCCGGTGAGCGTGTGCCACGCCCGGGGACCGGCACTCGCGACACCCGGCCGGGCCTGTGCGGGAAGGAGTTTGAGCAGCCAGTTCCAGATCCGGGGCCCGTCGTACAGCAGGAACAGGGTGCTGAACATCGCGAGCAGGATGCCGGACATCACCTCGATGACGACCGCGACGCCGGCGATGCCCGCCGAGGTGATCTCCTCGGTGTTGGAGCCCACCGCCTCACGCATGTTCTTGGCGACGTCCTTGACCTGCTCCTCGGTGACGTGGAAGGGGCTCGCCAGGAGCCACTTCTGCAACTCGTCGATCCCGTCCTGGAGTCGCGCGGAGAGCGTGTCGAGGTTCTCCGTGACCTGCCAGGTCACGAACCAGCCCACCAGGCCCATGATGAGGAATCCGCCGATGAAGGTGGCAGCGGTGGCGACGCCGCGCGCGAGGCCGAGGCGGCTGAGGCGGGCGACGGACGGCTGGAGCAAGGCCGTGATCAGCAGGGCGGCGACGAAGGAGAGCACCACCAACCGGACCGCGCTGATCGCGTGCATCAACACCCAGAGCGCGGCCGCGAGAACGAGCAGCCGCCAGCCGGCCTCCGCCGCGACGCGGACCCCCCACGGCACGGCGAGAGCGGGATCAGGCCTCGCCGCCTCGGTCGGTACAGCCGGTGCGGAGGCGGGTGGCACGGCCACATGGTCCGGCCCGCCCCGCGCCGCCGAGGAGCCGGACGCGGAGGCTCCGGACGGACCGGTGCCGGACCGACCGGTGACAGACGGACCCGTAACGGACGGACCGGCAACCGACGGACCCGTAACCGACGGACCGGCAACCGACGGACCCGTAACCGACGGACCGGCAACCGACGAACCGGCCGTGGACGATGCGGCTCCCGACGGTACGGCTCCGGGCGGTACGGCAGCTCCGGATGGACCGGTTGCCGACGGACCGGTCACGGAGGAGTGGTCCTGCTCCCCCCGCGGTCCAGCACCGTGGGGACCGCCCGTCGTAGGGTCGTCCCCCTCATCCGCGGCCGTACGGCGCTCGTCGAGACGCGCCGCGAACCGCGTCAGACCGGCCTTCAGGCCGTCGACCCACTGAGGCATTCCTGGCATGCGGCCCCTCTACCCCCACTTGTCCTCCACACTCCGGCCGGCGCCTCCCGTGTCATTCCGAGACCTCAGCAGGACACACCGAGCTGCTCCGGAGTGACGGCCCCGTCATGGCCCAGGTCGAAGAGAAGCTGGAGTGCGAGTGCGCACAGTTGCGTCTCCGCGAGGCGCTGGTCAGGGCTCTTCTCAGGGCTCTCCACAGCGGTGTCACGCAGCTTGCAGTACGAGGTGCGGGCCCTCTCCACCTGTTCCTCGGAGGGGCGGGGCCCCGACGGGCGCTGAGCGGACACCAGATCGGCCAGCGCCTCGAGTACTTCCGTGAACTCCTCACGGAAGCCATCACCGAGGGGAGAGCGGTCCCTGCCGGAGCTGATGCGCTGGGCCTCCCGGGCGAGGACCCTGGCCTGCTCGGCAGCCGCGTACAGCGCCTCCAATGTCTTGTGCGCAGGGCGTGGATCACGCCGCCGGGTCAGCAGCGACCGGGCGTTGAAGCGGTGGCTCTCGGCGGCGACCTCGTGGGCATGGACCACGTCCAGAGTGCTGTGGTGCACCGCCAGCGCGAGTCCCGTTCCGGCTTCCGGGCGCGGCGGTTCGCTGTGACGGACCTCCTCGGCGGTGGCCCGCAGGAGGTCGGCTGTGCGCTCGGCGAGCCGGTCCGCCGCGTTCCTCGTCTCCTCCCGGTAGAGCGTGGGAGGCAGCGCCGCGTTGATCACCAGACCGGTGGCGACGCCGATCGCGACGTCCCCCAGCCGCGGTACGGCGTACGAGACGGGCGCACTGCCACCGGCGAGGACGACGAAGAGCGCCGTGAACGGCACCTGCACGCCCTGCCCGGACAACTTCGGCCAGGCGGCGACCACCAGAGTGACCGGGACCACGACGAGGATGCCCCAGATCGTCGGCCCGAACAGCAGGGAGACGGGCACTCCGACGAGAACGCCCAACAAGAAGCCCACGGCGTACCGCAGCCCCTGGCGCAGTGAGCGCGCCACGGTCGGGTACACCCCCAGCAGGGCGGCCAGAGCAGCGAAAATCGGCTGAGGATGGCCCGGCACGAGCCGTGCCAGCCACCACGCGACGGCCGCTGCTCCCGTGGCCTTGCACACGAGTTGGAGGTACGGGCCGACCTCGCTGGGCTTCGGCAGGGCCGTCCGGCCGTTGCGGTCAGACATGCGGATCACCGTTCGGGGCTGCTGGTGCGGAAGTCGGGACGGGCGCCGGATGGGGATCGCGATCAGGACGAAGAGCGTTGATGAGGGCCCGCACGACGACCAGGTGCCCCGACTCTCCGGTGCGTAACGAGCCTCACGATCAACGTGACCATCGTCACTCCACCGTGGGCAGCTCGCCAGTGCGGGGCCGGCGTCATCGTCGGCCGGGTGCGCCGCTCGGCCCGGAAACGATGCTGTACTCGGGCAGTTACCCAGGCTGCCACAGCGGCACCGGGCATGCCGTACGCGGCGCCGCCCAGCGCGTAACGGGACGTACCGCTGTCCGCCGGACCTGCCGTTCGCATCGCATGATGACAGCCGGCACGCCGCGGACATCCGCTGTCGGAACGCTCCGGCTCCGCCCCTCCTTCACTTCCCGGCCGGCAGGTGACCATGACCCTTCAGGACCAGCCCCGGGCGCAGCCGTACACACCGGAAACCGGCGGGGCTCCCGGCGATCAGAGACAGCGGCTACGTCGCCGGCTGGAGGGTCTGATCGGCACCGCCGCCACCGAGGGCAACGCGCTGCTGCCCCTGCGCAATGGATGGGGTCTGTCAGCCGGCGGGCCGGCACTACTACGCCGACCTGCTCGCTTGCGGGTGCGGACCTGGCAGCCCCAGCCGACGATGATGCACGCCAAGGTCATCACCATCGACAGCGTGGCGTCGCTCATCGGATCCACCAACCTCAACCGCCGTTCCCTGGACCACGACGGGAAGTCATGCTCGCCGTGCTGGACGAGGACTTCACCCGCGCGCTTGGACGGGCATTTCGAAGAGGACCTGGCCGGTCAGCGAACGCATGGTCGCCGGCCGCTGGAAGAGACGCTCCGCGGCACAGCGTCTGAGCGAGACGCCATGGCCCCGATCCGGTGCTTCCTCTGAACGACCCGGAACCGACCCGGAACCGGGACCGACCCGCCGCACAGCGCCGCCGTAGGCCTCCGGGGCCGCCGCCGCACCCTGAGAAACGAAGAAACCGCAGGTCGTCGAGGTCCTGCGGTCTCTCGCAGTGGGCCGTGTGGGACTCGAACCCACAACCAATGGATTAAAAGTCCACTGCTCTGCCAATTGAGCTAACGGCCCGCACCGAGCAGCATAGCCCGATCACCGGCCGGCCTCCGAAGGGGTTGCTCCGCGGCCGGTCGCGTCGCCCGGCGGCGAGGCCGGCACCGGGCGCCCCCCGCTTCTCCACCGCGAACGGGCCGGTGACATCACCCGGTTGGGGCTCCACCCGTCCTGGGTCGCGCCGGGATTCCGCTGCCACAGGTCGCAGCAAAAAGGCCGTCCCGGACACCGAGGTGTCCGGGACGGCCCCGTTCAGAGCTGAGGATCAGCCGTTGCGCTTCCAGCGGGGCTTGTCGGCCCGGCGGTCGGAGGTACGGCCCCCGGTGTTGCTCGCGCCGCGGTGGTCGTCACGGCGCGCCGGACGGTCGTCGCGGCGGTCGCGGTTGACCGGGCGGTCGTCACGGCGGTCACGGTTGACCGGACGGTCGCCGCCACGGTGGTTGTGGTCACGGCGCTCGAAGGAGCGGCCGCCGCCGAAGCCACCGCGCTCGCCGTCCCGGCGGTCGCGGTTGAACGGACGGTCCCCGCCCCGGTCGTCACGGCGCGGCTGGAAACCACCCCGGTCGTCACGGCGCTGGAAACCACCCCGGTCGTCACGGCGGTCGCGGTTGAAGCCACCCCGGTCGTCACGACGCTCGAACGAACGGGCCGGACGCTCGTCCCTGCGGTCACGGCTGAAGCCGCCCCGGTCGTCACGGCGGTCACGGTTGACCGGACGGTCCCCGCCCCGGTCGTCACGACGCTGGAAACCACCACGGTCGTCACGGCGCGGCTGGAAACCACCCCGGTCGTCACGACGCTGGAAACCACCACGGTCGTCACGGCGGTCGCGGTTGAAGCCACCCCGGTCGTCACGACGCTCGAACGAACGGGCCGGACGCTCGTCCTGCCGGTTGTCCTGCCGGTTGTCGCGGCGCTCGAAGTTGCCCCGGTCGTCACGGCGCTCGTACGAGGAGTGGCGCTGTGCCTCGGCGGCCACCGGCTCCGCAGCGGAGTTCGCGACAGCCGCCTCGGCGGCCGGAGCGGTCTGTGCCGGAAGGGTCCCGGCGGCCGGAGCAGCACCCTCAGCGGCGTCGGTCACGGAAGCCGTGGCCGGGGGCGTCTCGCCCCGCTCCCGCGCGGCACGCGCCACCAGCCGGTCGGCCTCATCGCGCAGTTCGGCCGCCCGGCGCTGCACCTTCTCCAGCTCGCGCGTCAGGTCCTGCACCTCGCGCTCGGCCTGCTTGGCCGAGTTGGAGGCCGAATCGGCCTGTACCTCGGTGAGCGAGCGCGCACCCGTGATCAGGGCCACGTCCTCGTCGAACACCCCGGCGCCGGCGACGACGTGACGCGAGGCGTCCACGCCCGCGTCCTCCATCAGCCGGAAGATCTGCTTGCGCTGGTGCGGCAGGGCCAGCGACACGACGGTGCCGCTCTTGCCGGCACGGGCGGTACGGCCGGACCGGTGGAGGTAGTCCTTGTGGTCACCGGCCGGGTCCACGTTCAGGACCAGGTCGATGCCGTCGACGTGGATACCGCGCGCCGCCACGTCCGTCGCGACGAGCACATTCACGTACCCGTCCTTGAAGTCGGCGAGCGTACGGGTACGGGCTCCCTGCGTCATGCCGCCGTGCAGCGCGTCGGCCCGCACACCGGCGTCGATCAGCTGCTCGGCGATACGGTCCGCGCCCAGCTGGGTCCGGACGAAGATGATCGTGCGGCCCTTGCGCGCCGCGATCGCCGCCGTGACCGGCGCCTTGTCCTTCGGCTTCACGACGAGCACATGGTGGGTCATGGTGGTGACCGCGCCCTGCGCCGCGTCGACCTCGTGCGTGACCGGGTCGGAGAGGTAGCGCTTGACCAGCGTGTCGATCTCGTTCTCCAGCGTGGCGGAGAACAGCATCCGCTGGCCGCCGGCCGGCACCAGGTCGAGGATCTCGGTGACCTCGGGCATGAAGCCCAAGTCGGCCATCTGGTCCGCCTCGTCGAGCACGGCGATCTGGACCTTGTCCAGCGAGGCCGCACCGCGGTTGATCAGGTCACGCAGCCGGCCGGGGGTGGCGACGAGAATGTCGACACCACGCTCCAGGGCGTAGATCTGATTGCCCATCGAGGTGCCGCCGCAGACGACCTTGAGCTTGAGGCCGAGCACATCGCCGTACGGCTGGAGCGCGTCGGACACCTGCATCGCGAGCTCGCGGGTGGGGGTGAGGATCAGGCCGCGGGGGCGCTTCTTCTCGGTGTGGCCGCCGGACAGCTGCGTGAGCAGCGGGAGGCCGAAGGAGAGGGTCTTGCCGGAGCCGGTACGGCCGCGGCCGAGGATGTCCCGGCCGGCCAGGGCGTCCGGGATGGTCGCGGCCTGGATCGGGAACGGCGTGACGACGCCGTTCTGGGTGAGCTTGCGGACGACCTGCTCGGCGAGGCCCAGGTCCGCGAAGGTGACCTCGGGAGCCTTCTCGACGGGGGCGGGCTCGACGGCGTCGACCGGCTCGTCGTTGCCGTTCTCGGGCATGACGGCGTGGTCAGAAGCGGAAATTGACATGCGAAATGCGAAACCTTCCGGAGTCTCGGCACGCGCCCAAACTCCGTGATTCGCATACGACCGCCTCAATGCGGTCAGCCACGGCAAGGAACAGGAACGCGCCACGCGGCGCTCTTCACCCCCTCTTCTCGAGAGGACATCGTGGCGCCAGGCAAATGGGATCAAACGATCTGCCACCATACGCACCCGGCGACCCCGGAGGCAAATCGCTTCTACGGCTCCTCGCTTCCCCCTCCCGCCCGTCCTGCGTCGACAGCCGACGCCCCCGGCCCCTTCCGCCTGTCCGCGCACGCCCGATCCCCCCGGCCGCCGGCTACGACACCGGCCCGACCTGCGACGTTGCCGCCGGCTCGAGCTCGGACGCCCCTTTGTCCGAGGAGCTCGGGGCGCCGGGCGGCGGCGTGGGCTCACTCGGCCGGGGTGACGAAGGCGACGGCGACGGCGAGGAGGGAGACGGCTGCGGCGGCGGAGTGCTGCGCGAGGGTGAGGCGCTCGCAGGCCGCGACGGAGCCGACGGCCGTGGGGCCTTGTCCGGCGGCCTTCCCGGCCGCGCGCGGTCACTCGAGGGGCTCTCACCCGGCCGCGCGCTCTCTTCCGCGCTCCGCTCGCCGCCCTTCGCCCCGCCCTTCCCGTCCGCTTCGCCACCGTGCCCCGCCCGGCCGTGCCGTTGCCCGAGACCGCTCCTCGTACCGCCGGACGTCGCGGACACCCCGCCGTCCGGCGTCGCCACGCCGCTCCGGTGCCCGGCAGGGCCGGAGCGTTCGGGTTCCACCGGATCACTGACGCTCATGCAGCCGGTCGCCGCCACGAACGCGAGCGCGGCAACGGCGATACGGGCCGGTGCCCTGGCCGACGTCCGGGCGGGTGTCCGGACCGGTGTCCGGAACGCGGCACGCGCTGAGGAACGGCACGGTTTGCGGGGCTCGTTGCGGGCTGCGGACTCCGGAAGACGGTCGGGGAACGGGCGCACGGGCGGGCACCTCCGGGGCAGGGCGTAACAGGGACCTCCGTGCTCAACTCCCCCTGCCCCGCCCAGGACACGCGCTCGAGCCGACCGATCAGGCCGCGTCCGGCGGATGTTCGCGGACCCGCGCCCCTCTCCGGGTGCGGCAGGATCGCCCGGACACGGCCGGTCATATCTCAGCCCAGCAGACACTCGGCCAGCGCCGTGCCGAGAACAGCCGCACCCAACCCCACCAGCAGCGATCCGGCCGTATTCGCCACAGCCAGGAACTGCCGCCCCCGCTCGGCCAGCCGCAGCGACTCGTACGAAAAGGTCGAATAGGTGGTCAGCGCCCCGCACAGCCCCGTCCCCAGCAGCAGCTGCAGCCGTGACGACTCCGCCCCCGCCGACACCGCGCCGGTCACCGCACCCAGCACCAGACACCCGGTGGCATTGACGACGAACGTCCCCCACGGGAACTCCGACTCGTGCCTGACCTGCACCGCCCGGTCGATCAGATAGCGCATCGGTGCGCCGACCGCGGCGCCCGCCACCACGAGCAGCCAGTTCACCGGCTCTCCCGCTGCGCTCGCGCGCGCCGTGCGGCCACGGGCGGATTCACGCGCCGCCGTACGAGCGCTCGCGTGAGCGACGCGGCGGCCCAGACCGCCCCGAGCGCGGCCAGCAGCGTGCCACCCGCGTACGCAATCGCCGTCCCCGGCTCGCCGCGGTCCAGCAGCCGCGTGAGGTCCACGGCGTACGTGGAGAAGGTGGTGAAGCCGCCCAGCACGCCGGTCCCGAGGAAGGGGCGGACCAGCGGATGCGCCTCCCCCGTCTCCGCGACGAGCACCATCAGCACCCCGATCAGCCCGCAGCCGATCACATTCACGGCGAACGTGGTCCATGGAAAGGCGCTCGCCGGCGTCGGCCACACCAGCGACGCCCCGTAGCGGGCACAGGCACCGAGCACGCCCCCCACCGCGATCACCAGGAGCACCCTCCACAGCCGGTGGCCCGCGGTTTCGGCCCGGTCGGCGGCGACGTGCAGATCGACATCCGGGTCGACGGGCTCACCGCGGTACCCGGTAGCCGCGGTCGCGCCCCCGGGCCGCGGCACGGCGCTCCCCCGGCCCTCGCTTCCCTTCCCCGCGCTCCCCCGGCCGGTGCTCCCCCCGCCCTCGCGCCCCGGACCCACGCTCACCCGTAGCCCAGGGCGTGCAGCCGGTCGTCGTCGATGCCGAAGTGGTGGGCGATCTCGTGCACCACGGTCACCTCGGTCTCCGCGACGACGTCCTCACGCGTGTCGCACATCCGTAGCGTCGGGCCCCGGTAGATGGTGATCCGGTCCGGCAGCACCCCCGCGTACCACTCCCCGCGATCGGTCAGCGGCGTCCCCTCGTACAGTCCGAGCAGCCCGGAATCATCCGTCGGCGGCTCGTCCTCCACGAACACCGCGACGTTGTCCATCAGCCGCGTCAATTCCGGCGGAATCCGGTCCAACGCCTCGCCGACCAGTTCCTCGAACTCTTCGCGCGTCATCTCCAGCACGTGACTCATTCTCCGCCAAGCAGCCGCCCACCGTGGCGCCCGCGCCGGGGGAAGGTGCCCGGACCCGGCGCGCCCTCGCACGACTCCACGCGAGGGGCCCGAGCTCCCGCCGGTCGGCCCGCACCCGCATAGCGGGCGCGGCCCCCGGGCATACGGCCCCAATGGATCGCGCACCCTTCCGGTCGCCCCATTTTCTCCGCGCACTCGGCGGAGGAGTGCTGCGGCGCTGTCGCAGGTTCGTCGAGTCGGGACACCAGTCCCCGACGGTCGCCCTCACCCGGACCCCGCGGCCCCTGGCCCGGGCCGCCGGCCTCACGGCCGTCGTACTCCTCGGTGCCTGGCTGGGACTGCTGATCGTGGGCAGCGTCCGTACGCCCGTGGGGCCGATGGACACCCGGATGACCCTGCGCCCGTCCTTCACCGGCGGCACCAAGGTGAACGTGTCCCCGCTCGGATCTCTCGAACTCCGCAGCCACACCGCCCCGATACGGCTCGACGTCGATGTCGATCAGCTCGACCCCGAGCGCGCCCAGGCCCTCGTCGACCACCCGGAGCGACTCTCCGGCCTCCAGGAGGAGGTCTCCGGCGATGTCACCGACGGGACCCTCGGCCTGGCCCTGCGCTCCTGCATCGCCGTGGTCTCCGGTGCCACCGCCCTGGGCCTCGCCGTCTATCGCCGCCCGCGCCGCGCACTCGCCGCCGGGGGCCTCGCGCTGGTCCTCCTCGCCGCGTCGGGCGGCGCGGCGTACGCGACCTGGAACCCCAAGTCCGTCCTGGAGCCGAAGTTCTCCGGACTCCTGTCCTCCGCACCGAACGTGGTCGGCAACGCGCGCAGCATCGTCAGTGATTTCGACGTCTACCAGGAGGAGTTGGCCCGGCTGGTGACCAATGTCACCAAGCTGTACGACGTCACGTCCACCCTCCCCACGTACCAGCCCGACCCGACGACGATGCGCGTGCTGCACGTCTCGGACATCCACCTCAACCCGGCGTCCTGGCGCATCATCGAGTCGCTCGTCGACCAGTACGAGATCGACGTGATCATCGACTCCGGGGACACCATGGACCACGGCTCGGCCGCCGAGAACGGCTTCCTCGACCCCATCCCGGACCTCGGCGCGCCGTACGTCTGGGTGCGCGGGAACCACGACTCCGCCGCGACCCAGAAGTCGATGGAACGGCGCAAAAACGTCCACGTCCTGGACCACGGGAAGCCGGTGGAGGTCGCGGGACTGCGCATCGCGGGCATCGGCGACCCGCAGTTCACCCCCGATCGCTCGGTCGTCGCCGCGGGCGATCCCGCCGAGACGCTCGTGGGCCGCGAGCTGGCGTCCTCGATCCGGGTCCAGAAGGCCGTGGGCAGCCCGGTGGACATCGCGGTGGCCCACAACCCGGTCGCCGCGGCCGAGACCGACGGCACGGTCCCGCTCGCGCTGGCCGGCCATATCCACCGGCGGTCCCACCGTGTCCTGGAGCAGGGCACCACTCTGATGACCCAGGGCTCCACGGGCGGCAGCGGACTGCGCGCGGTGGAGGGCGTCAAGCCGGATCCGGTGGAGACATCGGTCCTCTATCTGGACCGGGAAACCCGCCGGCTCCAGGCCTGGGACGAGATCACGCTGGGCGGGCTGGGGCTTTCGACGGCCGAGGTGAGCCGCCATCTCCCCGAGGACAACACGCCCGAAGCGACCCCCTCCCCGTCGGAGTGACCCGACCCCCACGGGCCGTGCGAGCGACTGCCGGCAAACCGTTTTGGCGAACCCTCGTCCCATCCCATATGCTTCTCACGTCCCCGACGGCGCCGAGAAGCGCCCAGGTGGGCCATCAGCCCTCATCGTCTAGTGGCCCAGGACGCCGCCCTTTCAAGGCGGTAGCACGGGTTCGAATCCCGTTGGGGGCACGTAACACCTGTGCGAGACTGGTTCTCGCACGAGCTAGGTCCTGTGGAGCAGTTTGGAGTGCTCGCCACCCTGTCAAGGTGGAGGCCGCGGGTTCAAATCCCGTCAGGACCGCTGCGGCTGGGTAGCTCAGTTGGTACGAGCGTCCGCCTGAAAAGCGGAAGGTCGCCGGTTCGACCCCGGCCCCAGCCACCGCCGCTGAACAGCAAGAAGGCCCCGACGGGATTATCCGCCGGGGCCTTCTTCATGCTCCGGACACCAACGCGTACGCCGTCCCGCCGCGGCAGCGGGCCGCGCCGGTCCGTGTGCGCCGCACCCCGTAGCCGAATCGCTCACCCGGGCCCGCGGGGAATTGGTTGGCCGACTCTTTCCGCGAGGTGAGATCCTGGGCCAGGTATGCCTACAACCTCGTCCTCCTCCTTCGCCGCCCTCCAGCAGCGGCTGCCCGAGCTCATGCTGCGCGACGAGCGCCGGCTCGGGCGGCGGCTCGACGGTGCGCGCCGTATCCGCAAGCCCGAGGCGCAGCAGGCCGTCCTCGAGGAGATCTCCGCCGAGATCGAACAGGCCGAGCGGCGGCTCGCCGGGCGGCGCGCCGCGACGCCCGCGGTCACGTACCCGGAAGAGCTGCCGGTCAGCCAGCGGAAGGAGACAATCCGCGAGGCGATCCGCGACCACCAGGTCGTGATCGTCGCGGGTGAGACCGGCTCCGGCAAGACGACCCAGATTCCCAAGATCTGTCTGGAGCTCGGCCGCGGCGTCAGGGGCCTCATCGGCCACACCCAGCCCCGCCGTATCGCCGCCCGCACCGTCGCGGAGCGGGTCGCCGAGGAGCTCAGCACACCGCTCGGCGAATCGGTCGGCTGGAAGGTCCGCTTCACCGACCAGGTCGGCGGCAGCACCCACATCAAGCTGATGACCGACGGGATCCTGCTCGCCGAGATCCAGACCGACCGCGAGCTGCGCCAGTACGACACGATCATCATCGACGAGGCGCACGAGCGCAGCCTCAACATCGACTTCATCCTCGGCTACCTCGCCCAGCTGCTCCCCCGCCGCCCCGACCTCAAGGTCGTGATCACCTCGGCGACGATCGACCCGGAGCGCTTCTCCCGCCACTTCGGCGACGCGCCCATCGTCGAGGTGAGCGGCCGTACGTACCCCGTCGAGGTCCGCTACAGACCCCTCCTCGAGGAGGACGGCGACGACTCCGACCGCGACCAGATCACCGCCATCTGCGACGCCGTCGGCGAACTCCAGGCCGAAGGCCCCGGCGACATCCTCGTCTTCCTCTCCGGCGAGCGCGAGATCCGCGACACCGCCGACGCGCTCAACAAGAAGAACCTCCGCCTCACCGAGGTGCTCCCCCTCTACGCCCGGCTCTCGCACGCCGAACAGCACCGCGTCTTCCAGCGGCACACGGGCCGCCGGATCGTCCTGGCGACCAATGTCGCCGAGACCTCCCTCACCGTCCCCGGCATCCGGTACGTCATCGACCCGGGCATGGCGCGTATCTCCCGCTACAGCCACCGCACCAAGGTCCAGCGGCTTCCCATCGAACGGATCTCGCAGGCCAGCGCCAACCAGCGCAAGGGCCGCTGCGGCCGTACGAGCGACGGCATCTGCATCCGGCTCTACTCCGAGGACGACTTCCTCACCCGCCCGGAGTTCACCGACGCCGAGATCCTCCGGACCAATCTGGCGTCCGTCATCCTCCAGATGACCGCGGCCGGCCTCGGCGACATCGAGAAGTTCCCGTTCCTCGACCCGCCGGACCGCCGCAACATCAAGGACGGCGTCCAGCTCCTCGAAGAGCTCGGTGCGCTCGACCCCCAGCAGAAGGACACCAAGAAGCGCCTCACCGACACCGGCCGCAAGCTGTCCCAGCTGCCGGTCGACCCGCGTCTGGCCCGTATGGTCCTGGAGGCCGACCGCAACGGCTGCGTACGCGAGGTCATGGTCATCGCCGCCGCGCTCTCCATCCAGGACCCGCGCGAGCGCCCCTCGGACAAGCAGCAGCAGGCCGACCAGCTGCACGCCCGTTTCAAGGACGAGAGCAGCGACTTCCTCGCTTTCCTCAACCTCTGGGCCCATGTCCGGGAGCAGCAGAGGGAGCTGTCCTCCTCGGCATTCCGCCGGATGTGCCGCAATGAATTCCTGAACTACCTCCGCATACGGGAGTGGCAGGACATCTACCTCCAGCTGCGCCAGGTGGCCAAGACCATGGGCATCCACCTGAACGACCAGGACGCGGCGCCCGACCGGATCCACCTCTCCCTCCTCGCCGGGCTGCTCTCCCACATCGGGCTGAAGAACACCTCGGGGGACGGCGGGAAGAGCGCCGGGGACGAGGGCAGGAGGAACACGGGAGGGGAGGGCGGAAGGAGCAGCGGCCCGAACGAGTACGTGGGCGCACGCAGCGCCAAGTTCGCGGTCTTCCCCGGCTCCGCGCTGTTCAAGAAGCCACCGCGCTGGATCATGTCGGCGGAGCTCGTGGAGACCTCACGCCTCTGGGCGCGGGTCAACGCGAAGATCGAGCCGGAGTGGGTCGAGCCGCTCGCCCAGCACCTGGTCAAGCGGACGTACAGCGAACCGCACTGGGAGAAGGACCAGGCGGCGGTGATGGCGTACGAGCGGGTGACCCTGTACGGCGTGCCGATCGTCGCGCAGCGCAAGGTCAACTACGGCCGCATCGACCCCGAGACCAGCCGCGAGCTGTTCATCCGCAACGCGCTCGTCGAGGGCGACTGGCGTACCCACCATCAGTTCTTCCACGACAACCGCAAACTCCTCGGCGAGGTCGAGGAGTTGGAGCACCGGGCCCGCCGCCGCGACATCCTCGTGGACGACGAGACGCTGTTCGACTTCTACGACGAGAAGCTGCCGGAACACATCGTCTCCGGCGCCCACTTCGACTCCTGGTGGAAGAAGCAGCGCCGCGAGGAGCCCGACCTTCTGGGCTTCGAGCAGTCGATGCTCATCAATGAGAACGCCGAAGAGGTCACCAAGGCCGACTATCCGGACTCCTGGCGGCAGCGGGAGCTGAAGTTCCGGGTGACGTACCAGTTCGAGCCGGGTGCCGACGCGGACGGCGTGACCGTCCACATCCCGCTCCAGGTGCTCAACCAGGTCACCTCAGAGGCCTTCGACTGGCAGATCCCGGGTCTGCGCGAGGACCTGGTCACCGAGCTGATCCGGTCCCTGCCGAAGCCGATCCGCCGGCACTACGTACCGGCCCCGAACTTCGCCAAGCGCTTCCTCGACAGCACCGCGCCCCGGCAGGCGCCGCTGCCGGCGGTGCTCGCCGCCGAACTCCAGCGCATGGTGGGGGTCCCGGTGGCCGCGGACGACTTCGACCTCGCGAAGGTTCCGGACCATCTGAAGATCACCTTCCGGGTCGTCGACGAGCGGCGCCGCCGGCTCGCCGAGGACAAGGACCTCGAGGCGCTGAAGCTGAGCCTCAAACCGAAGACCCGGGCCGCGATCACCAAGGCCTTCGAGAAGGCCTCCGGCGGGGCTCCGGGCGGCTCCGGGAGCTCGGGCGGCGCGGCCCCGGAGCAGCGCACGGGGCTGACCGCCTGGACGATCGGGGCACTCGACCGCACCTTCGAGACGCGGCGGGCCGGCCAGCCCGTGAAGGCGTACCCGGCACTGGTCGACGAGGGCTCGTCGGTCGCCGTACGGCTCTTCGACACCGAACCGGAGCAGGCCGAGGCGATGTGGCGCGGAACCCGCCGCCTGATTCTCCTCAACATCCCCTCGAACCCGGCCAAGTTCGCCCAGGACAAGCTGAGCAACAGCGCGAAGCTCGCCCTCTCCCGCAATCCCCACGGCAGTGTCCAGGCTCTCTTCGAGGACTGCGTGACCGCGGCCACGGACCGGCTGATCGCGGCGAACGGCGGTCCGGCCTGGGACGAGGAGTCGTTCCGCAAGCTCTTCGACGCCGTACGCGCCGACCTGGTGGGCGCGACGATGGACACGGTCCGCAAGACGCAGGAGGTACTGGCCGCCTGGCAGGCCTGTGAGCGCCGGCTGAAAGCGACCACCTTCCCGTCCCTCCTCCCGTCGCTCACGGACGTCAAGGAGCAGCTGGCGGCCCTCATCACGCCGGGCTTCGTGACCGCCCACGGTGTCCGCCGGCTGCCCGACCTCCTGCGCTATCTGGTGGCCGTCGACCGGCGCCTCCAGCAGCTCCCCCATCACGCCGAACGCGACCGCACGCGCATGGCGAAGGTGAAGGACATGCAGGACGAGTACGCCTGGCTGCTGGAGCAGCTGCCGCGGGGCAGGCCTGTTCCGCAGGAGGTCCGGGAGATCCGCTGGATGCTCGAGGAGCTGCGGGTCAGCTATTTCGCGCACGCGCTGGGCACGGCGTATCCGGTGTCGGACAAGCGGATCGTGAAGGCGATCGACGCCGCCGTGCCGTAGGCCGGACGCCCCGCCCGTACGCCGCGCGGAGGGTGCGGGCGCGAGTTCGACCGCACGCCCTGGCCTGCTGTAGAGTCTCATCTCGCGGCGCAGAGCAGTGAGGCGCCGCGAGCCAGGTCCTGTGGAGCAGTTTGGAGTGCTCGCCACCCTGTCAAGGTGGAGGCCGCGGGTTCAAATCCCGTCAGGACCGCATCATCGACAAGGCCCGGATCCCCAGGATCCGGGCCTTGTCCGTCTCTTGACTCAGGCACGTGGCGCGGGTACCCAGGCATCAAGGGATGCGGGGCCCGGGAGGTGCGCGCATGAAGACATCTGCGAGACACGAGACACGAGCACTGCTACGGGCCCATCTGTCGGCGGCCACGGGCTATCGGCATCTCACCCGTCACTGCCCGATCTGCCACCAGCTGCTGAGGCTCGCGATGGAGCCGTCGCCTGCGGAAAGCGCACGGGCGTCCAGGGACGCCCAGGGCGGTTCGCAGAGCGATCGGAGCGACGAGAGCCGCGGGCCCGCCCCTCAATGACCATGGCGCCATGCCGCGCCCGCGTCATTACCGCAGAGTCACTTCAAGGGACAAGCGTGATGCCCTGTGACGGGAGTCACCGACGAAGTTTGAAAAGAGGGGGAACTTACACCCTCCCTACAGCAGATCGATTTAATATGTGCAATTGCACTCTGCTGGACGGGCTGCACGGCGAGACCTCGCAGAAGCCCCACGGAGGACTATGAGCCAACGTCGGCCCGTCCGCTTACCTACCCTCCGGAGTGGCGGGTTGACCCTCCGCCAGGGGACCGGAACATAAAAAGATCGCGCTGGACCCGGCGGAGTCCAGCGCGATCGACGACGCACCCTCGATGCTGAGAGTAGGAGCCTGTTGGGGCAGGCGCCCGTCGTGTGGAGCTAGGTGGGCCATATCCGGGTTGGGGACCCGGAATTGCCCCGTTATGGAGTTGTTCAGGCCTCGCTGCGCTGCTGCGGGATGCCCGCCAGTAGTGCCCGGACTTCCGCTTCGCGGTAGCGCCGGTGCCCTCCGAGCGTGCGGATGGACGTGAGCTTGCCTGCCTTGGCCCAGCGCGTGACCGTCTTCGGGTCCACGCGGAACATCGTGGCAACCTCAGCCGGGGTCAGCAGCGGCTCGGCATCAGGGGTGCGAGCGGTCATGAGCGGCCTCCTCGGGAGAACCGAACCATCACGGTTCTTTCCTCTAAATTCTGCACCTTGACCCACGTTGCCCGAAATGGCGCACGCAGGCCGAGTCGGTTATAGGACGAACGGCTTGTCCTCGGCACTACAACTACACCATCTGTCCAGCCGCGTCGGCCAAACCGATGGATTTGCCCTCTCAGGTGTTCAACCTCGACGGAAGCCGATGGACCGTGCCATAGCGGACAGTCACCCGGCCGTGACGATCAGTCACAGCGTGATCAGGCGCTGCAGATCCACCATGCGAGTGCAATACCGATCTTTCCGCCCTTAGTTGGACGGAAGGAGCCCTTCCTGGACTCCTTGTCCTATTTTGGCACGAGGATGGGGGATGAGGGCAAGGCCCGTCTTAGTGCTTTCCGTCACCCTTGCGGCAATGGCCCGGATCCGGAGGTTCGGCCGGGCCGCTCGGCGGCCTCATCGGCACGGCGGCGAAGCCACGCCGCACCTCGGCCCGGCCCTTGGCGCCCGACCCGGCCTCAACTCGCGAACTGGCGCTCCCGCACCACACGCCAGCGGTCGGTGAGCCGCTCGTACGCCTCCCCGGCCCGGGCCCCGTCGCCCTCGCGCAGCGCCTCCAGCCCTTCGGCCACATCCGCGGCCGAGCGGTCATCGGCGAGCTGCCCTTCCGGAACAGCATGCACCAGTCCGCCGTAGTCCAGCTCCACCAGCGACCGCGGATGGAACTCCTCGAGCCACTTCCCCACGTTCTCCAGCCCTTCGACGAGCGGACCCTCGTCCAGGGACTCGCGGAGCACCTTCAGCCCGCGGGCCACCCGCCGCCGCGCCTGCGCCATCGCGGTGCGGTAGCGCAGCACCGGCTCCTGGCCGTCCTTGACGTACTCGCGCTCGTCGTCCGAGAAGAGCACGAACCACCGGACCGGGACATGCCACGTAGCCGAGCGGATCCACGGACGGGCGTCCGGATTGCGCTCCAGCCACCGCTCGTAGTCCGCCTCGGCCTGCCGGCGCACCACCGGCGGCAGCACCGCGTCCAGTACGGGCGGCGGCAGCTGCTCCGCCAGCTCCTCCAGCGCCATCCAGCCGCGCAGCCGGGTGCGCCAGGGACAGACACAGGTCACGCCGTCCACGACGGTGACGAAGGCGTCACTGCTCTCGTGCACCGGCACCGGTACCGGCGGCACCGGCAGCAAGTCGGCGAGGGAACGGCGGAGTTCGTCCTGAGCCGTGGGGGTGTGCTCGCGCTCCGCGTAGCGGTACCAATGGGACCGCTCGGGTTCGGGGAAGGCGGCCAGAGGTTCGTACACCCGCAGATATGCCGCGTACGGGACGACCACCGATGACGCCACGCCCACTGTCGCCTTCTCCTCCGCTGTCGCCGGACATCGCCAGCCTGACCTCCTGATCGTCCCACGTGTGTAGGCCACCGGAGGGTGATCCTCTGCACCTCGGTGCTGCCGGGGGGTCACAGGATCTACGCTGTGGCCACCGGGCCCTCCCCACCCCAAGGAGGGCGTTCCCTCACGTCTTCGGGAGTCACCACCGTGACCGACGTACGTCCGCCTGCCGACGATCTCGGCGTGCTGTCGACCCTGTTCCGTTCCGAGCAGGGCGGACACGAGCAAGTCGTCCTCTGCCAGGACCGCGAGAGCGGCCTCAAGGCCGTCATCGCCATCCACTCCACCGCGCTGGGCCCCGCCCTCGGCGGCACCCGCTTCCACGCCTACGCCTCGGACGCCGAGGCCGTCATGGACGCGCTCAATCTCGCCCGCGGCATGTCGTACAAGAACGCCCTGGCCGGGCTCGACCACGGCGGTGGCAAGGCGGTGATCATCGGTGACCCGGAGACACTCAAGAGCGAGCAGCTGCTGCTCGCCTACGGCCGTTTCGTGGCCTCGCTGGGCGGGCGCTACGTCACCGCCTGCGATGTCGGCACCTACGTCGCCGACATGGACGTCGTCGCCCGCGAGTGCCGGTGGACCACCGGCCGCTCGCCCGCCAACGGCGGCGCCGGCGACTCCTCCGTGCTCACCGCCTTCGGCGTCTTCCAGGGCATGCGGGCCAGCGCCCAGCACCTGTGGGGCGACCCGACGCTGCGCGGCCGGAAGGT
This sequence comes from Streptomyces sp. NPDC004647, assembly GCF_040609575.1. Lineage (NCBI taxonomy): Bacteria > Bacillati > Actinomycetota > Actinomycetes > Kitasatosporales > Streptomycetaceae > Streptomyces > Streptomyces sp. NPDC004647. The sequence continues at coordinate 46,648 of NZ_JBEXKU010000021.1, forward strand.
CGGTGTTGCCGGCGTCGGCAAGGTCGGCCACCACCTCGTCGAGCACCTCCTGGAGGACGGCGCGGAGGTCGTGATCACGGACGTACGGGCCGAGTCGGTGGACCGCGTCACGGCCAGGCACCCCGGGGTGACCGCCGTCGCCGACACCGACGCGCTGATCCGCGCCGACCTGGACATCTACGCCCCCTGCGCGCTCGGCGGCGCGCTGAACGACGACTCCGTCCCGGTACTCACCGCGAAGATCGTCTGCGGCGCGGCCAACAATCAGCTGGCTCACCCGGGCGTCGAGAAGGACCTCGCCGACCGCGGCATCCTGTACGCCCCGGACTACGTCGTGAACGCGGGCGGCGTGATCCAGGTGGCGGACGAGCTGCACGGCTTCGATTTCGACCGCGCCAAGGCCAAGGCGACGAAGATCTTCGACACGACGCTGGCCATATTCGACCGCGCCAAGGCGGACGGCATCCCGCCGGCCGCCGCCGCGGACCGCCTCGCGGAGCAGCGCATCGCGGATGCGCGCAGCCGCAGGCCCTAGGGTCCGATGCAGGGTCGTCCCATCGGCTACGCAGAGCGGGGAGACCCGTCGGCGAGGGTGACGAGAGAAGATTCACCACCCGTCGGCGGGTCGATCCGGGGCAGGAGGTAAAATCACATCTGACCAGCGAGGACGGGGCTCCTCGCGGGTGCTGCTGCGTGTCGCGTCCTGCGGGCGACGTACCGGATGGGCGCGGAAGCAGGTACCGTTGAAGCCCTACGGACCGGTCTCTCCCCCGAGGGCCCGCTCCGACTCATGAACGCGTGTCAAGACTCTGGGGCCGTCGAGCCCCGTCGTTGAGGGGGTCGAGCCATGGGGCGCGGCCGGGCCAAGGCCAAGCAGACGAAGGTCGCCCGCCAGCTGAAGTACAACAGCGGTGGGACTGATCTCTCACGCCTGGCTGAGGAGCTGGGCGCATCGCCGACGAACCAGCCGCCGAATGGCGAGCCGTTCGAGGACGATGAGCTGGACGACGACCCGTACGCACAGTACGCGGATCGCTACAACGACGAGGACGAGGACGACGACGAGTCGTCCGACCAGTCCGCATATCGTCGGCGCGCCTGACGCTCTCACTGCGTCCAGGCCGTCCACAGCACGACCACTGACCCGGTCCGGGGCCTTTCTCCGGACCGGGTTCTGTGCTGTCCTCAGCCAGCGTAGTCACTGGTCAGGGCCGCCGCCTGGGTGTGGGCGCCGCGCTCGGTGATCCGGCCGGCGACCCAGGCGTCCACGCCTCGGTCGGCGAGGGTGGCCAGCGCCACGTCCACCGACTCCTGCGGGACGACCGCGACCATGCCGACGCCCATGTTGAGTGTCTTCTCCAGCTCGAACCGCTCCACCTGTCCTGCCTTGCCCACGAGGTCGAAGACCGGGCCGGGGGTCCACGTGGACCGGTCGACGGTGGCGTGCAGGTGGTCGGGGACGACACGGGCCAGGTTGCCCGCCAGTCCGCCGCCGGTGATGTGCGAGAAGGCGTGCACATCGGTCGTACGGGTCAGCGCCAGGCAGTCCAGCGAGTAGATCTTGGTGGGCTCCAGCAGCTCCTCGCCGAGGGTGCGGCCGAACTCCGGGATCTCCCGGTCCAGAGCCCAGCCGGCCCGGTCGAAGACCACGTGCCGGACCAGCGAGTACCCGTTCGAGTGAAGTCCGGAGGACGCCATGGCGATCACCGCGTCACCCGTACGGATACGATCCGCGCCCAGTACCCGGTCGGCCTCGACCACGCCCGTTCCGGCGCCCGCGACATCGAAGTCGTCCGGCCCGAGCAGGCCGGGGTGCTCGGCGGTCTCGCCGCCGACGAGCGCGCAGCCGGCCAGCACACAGCCCTCGGCGATGCCCTTGACGATCTGGGCGACCCGCTCCGGGTAGACCTTGCCGACGCAGATGTAGTCGGTCATGAACAGCGGCTCGGCGCCGCAGACCACCAGGTCGTCGACGACCATGCCGACCAGGTCGTGTCCGATGCTGTCGTACACGCCCAGCTGCCGCGCGATGTCGACCTTCGTACCGACGCCGTCGGTGGCGGAGGCTAGGAGCGGGCGCTCGTAGCGCTTGAGGGCGGAGGCGTCGAAGAGCCCGGCGAAGCCGCCGATGCCGCCGATGGCCTCGGGGCGGGTGGCCTTCTTCACCCACTCCTTCATCAGCTCGACCGCGCGGTCGCCGGCTTCGATGTCGACGCCCGCGGCTGCGTAGCTGGACCCGGCCGCGGCCGTGGAGGAATCGGACTCGGACATTGCCTGAGGATCTTTCCTTCGTGGGGAGCGTTCTACGGGCGGCGGAGCGCGTCGCTGCCGCCGATACCGGCGGTCAGCGTCTCGATGCCGTCCACGTCGCTGCGTGAGGTCTGGGCCGTCTCGGACTCCAGCAGGTGCTTGCCCAGCAGCTCCGGGTCCGGCAGATCCATCGGGTACTCGCCGTCGAAGCAGGCGCGGCACAGGTTCGGCTTGGCGATCGTGGTCGACTCGATCATGCCGTCGATGGAGATGTACGCGAGTGAGTCCGCGCCCAGCGACTTGCCGATCTCCTCGACCGACAGGCCGTTGGCGATCAGCTCGGCGCGGGTGGCGAAGTCGATGCCGAAGAAGCACGGCCACTTGATCGGCGGCGAGGAGATCCGGATGTGGACCTCGAGGGCGCCGGCCTCGCGCAGCATCCGGACCAGCGCGCGCTGGGTGTTGCCGCGGACGATCGAGTCGTCGACGACCACCAGTCGCTTGCCCCGGATGACCTCCTTGAGCGGGTTGAGCTTGAGCCGGATACCGAGCTGGCGGATGGTCTGGCTCGGCTGGATGAAGGTCCGGCCGACATAGCTGTTCTTGACCAGGCCCGAGCCGTACGGGATGCCGCTGGCCTCGGCGTATCCGACGGCGGCCGGGGTGCCGGACTCCGGAGTCGGTATCACCAGGTCGGCGTCGGCCGGGGCTTCCTTGGCCAGCCGGCGGCCCATCTCGACGCGGGAGAGGTAGACATTGCGGCCCGCGATGTCGGTGTCGGGGCGGGCGAGGTAGACGTACTCGAAGACGCAGCCCTTGGGGCGGGCCTCGGCGAAGCGGGTCGCACGCAGGCCGTTCTCGTCGATGGCCACCATCTCGCCGGGCTCGATCTCCCGGATGAAGGACGCGCCGACGATGTCCAGGGCAGCGCTCTCGCTCGCCACGACCCAGCCGCGCTCCAGGCGGCCGAGGACCAGCGGGCGGATGCCCTGCGGGTCACGGGCGGCGTAGAGGGTGTGCTCATCCATGAAGACGAGGGAGAAGGCGCCCTTGACCGCGGGCAGCACGCGGGGTGCGGCCTGCTCGACGGTGAGCGGCTTGCCGTCCTCGTCGACCTGGCCCGCGAGGAGGGCGGTGACGAGATCGGTGTCGTTGGTCGCGGCGACCCGGGTGGCCCGGCCGTTCTCCCGGGGCTGCTCGGCGACCATCTCGGCGAGCTCGGCGGTATTGACCAGATTGCCGTTGTGGCCGAGGGCGATCGAGCCGTGCGCGGTGGCACGGAAGGTGGGCTGCGCGTTCTCCCACACGGATGCACCGGTGGTCGAGTAGCGGGCATGGCCCACCGCGATGTGGCCCTGCAGGGAACCGAGTGAGGTCTCGTCGAAGACCTGCGAGACCAGGCCCATGTCCTTGAAGACGAGAATCTGGGAGCCGTTGCTCACCGCGATGCCCGCGGACTCCTGTCCCCGGTGCTGCAGCGCGTACAGCCCGAAATAGGTGAGCTTGGAGACCTCTTCGCCAGGAGCCCAGACACCGAAGACGCCACAAGCGTCCTGGGGGCCTTTCTCGCCGGGGAGGAGATCGTGGTTGAGTCGTCCGTCACCACGTGGCACGCCACCGAGTCTAGGCCAGGTCGCGGATTCATCCGAACCAGGGATGTCCGGTGACCTGTCCGATCCGACGGCAGAGCCGCTGAGAACCGTCCAGAACCTCGTCCACTCTGCGGGACTTCCCGTTGACTTGCCTGGTGAGGAGGGTCGGGCCGGCGATCACTGCGGCTCGTGGATGACGTCTGCGTCACACTTGCGGAGCGATGCCGCGCGGGCACCCCACCGGTGCCGGGAGAGCACGGGAGTGCAGTTCTACGGCCGGCCGAGCAGTGGCAGCTGGGCGCTCAGGTCGGCGCGCTCACCGCTGGCGGAGACCTCCGCCGCGTCGAGCGCCGCGTCCCAGCTCATCCGGCCCGTGGCGAGGCGGATCCAGGTCATCGGGTCGGTCTCGACGACGTTCGGCGGGGTGCCCCGGGTGTGCCTGGGGCCTTCGACACACTGCACGACGGCGAACGGTGGGATACGCACCTCCACGGAGCCGCCCGGCGCCTCGGCCGCCAGGGCGTCCGCGAGCAGCCGGGTCACGGCGGCGAGCGCCTGCCGTTCGTGCCCGATGGCCGCGCCGGTGGCGGCCGTGAGGTCGTCTCCGTGCACCACGGTCTCCAGGAGCCGGGTGACCAGGAAGTCGTCCACGGTCATAGCCCCGAAGCGGGTGGTGACCACCGTCCTACCGTCCATCTCGGCGAGCGCGGCTGCCAGCCGCTCGGCGGCGGAGTCCAGCCGGGCGACCACGGTCTGCGGACCGCCCTCGTCCGGCAGCGCGTCCTCCTCCACGACAGCCGTCCCGGCGATGGCGATGTCTCCGGACCGGCCGCGCATGCTGCGCAGATATCCCTGGAGGTCGAGCTCGGCCCGGGCGGGTGCCGGACGCTCGGCGAGCAGCCGCGGCAATGTCTCCAGGCCCATGGCGATATGGACGATCAACTGGCGTACCGACCACCCCTGGAGCCGCGTCGGCGCCTCCAGCAGCTGCGGTGCGTCCCCGGCCGCGCACATCACCGCCACGGCCTCGCGCACCGCCCGCACTTCCGCGTTCAGCGCGCCGCGCACTGTCGCTGGGTCGTACTTGCGGGACCGTGACTTGCGCTGGGCGGGCGGCATGCCGCCGAGCATAGTCACGCGCCCGCCCCCGACATGGACAGTGTTCCGGGCCCGGCAGATGATGGAGACATAGCGGGAACACAGGAACGAAAGGTGTGAATCATTATGGCTGAGCACCCGGACTGTGCCCTGGTACGCCGGGGCTACGAAGCCTTCAGCAGCGGCGACCTCGACACCCTGGCGACCCTGATGACCTCGGACGTCACCCACCACGTGCCCGGCGACAACATGATGTCGGGCCACCACAAGGGCCGCGACGCCGTCATGCAGCTCTACCGCAACATCGCCGAGGAGACCAACGGCACGTTCAGGGTCGAGCTCGAGCACCTCTTCGCCGACGGCCGCGGGCATGTCATGTCCGTCCACCGGAGCTACGCGGACCGGGGCGACCGCGGAGTCGAGATGCCCGGCGGGATCTTCTTCACCATCGTCGGTGGGAAGGTCAGCGATCTGGACGAGTGCGTCGAGGACATCGAGGTCGAGAACGAGTTCTGGCGCTGAACCGCCTCTTCTGCCCCGAGCCGGCCGCCCCCTGAGCCGGCCGCCCGGCCCCGCCCTCTACGGGAGCGGGGCCGTGGAAGGTTCGACCGTGAACGCATCGCCGTTCCTGGGCACGCCGACGCCTCGCCAGTTGAACGGGATCCCGCGCGCCGTGTGCAGATCAGCGCTGTCCATCAGCTGGAAGTGCAGATGCGGTTCGGTGGAGTTGCCCGTATTGCCCACGCGGGCGAGCTGCTCACCCGCACGCACCCGCTCCCCTTCCCGGACCGTGATCGAGCCGCGCTGGAGGTGAGCGTAGAGGGCGTAGGTGCCGTCGCCGAGGTCGAGTATCAGATGGTTGCCGATCAGGGCGCCGGGACCGGCCATGTCACGTGCGGCCGCCTCGACGAAGAAGGCCGGCAGCGCGGGGTAGGAGTTCCGGCTGAGGTGGTCGCGCTTCCCGTCCCGGGCCCGTACGACCGTCGCATCGGCCACGGCCAGCGCGGGTTCCCCGAAAGCCGGGAAGTCGCGATTCGGTCGCACGAGCGGCCACCAGCCGAACGCGGGCCGGGATCCGTCCTCCGGCTCCCGCAGGACGTCGATCGCGAACGCCTGCCCGCAGGCGCGTGTCCCATGGCTGGGGACCTTGTTCGCCGGGCTGTTGAGCGCACTCCAGCGGCCGGTGACCGGTGCCGCGACCTCGATGGCCGCGGTTTCCGGGGTCCCGCCGCCCGGGATTTTCTTGTGCCCCGGGACGCGCACCAGCTCGGTGGAGAACGCCAGGACGATCGCTCCGAGCCTCGCCCAGACCGGGATCTCGACAAAGAACCCGACGACGACGATCAGTACGACCAGACCGTAGAAGCCGGGCCGCAGCCGCTTGATCAGGCGGACAGCGGACATCTCTTTCCCTTCCCCTCTCCAGTGCTTCCGTTTCGCCGAGCTGGTCAAGACCGGGCCGCGGCCAGCGCCACGAGCAGCGGGACCACCCGCGCGGGCGGGATCTCGTACCGTCCCCGCCCCGCGCTGTGCAGCCAGCCGGCCCCGGTCAGCTGTCGCAGATGGTGGTAGACCTGGCCGGACGTACCGACCCCGTCGAGCTCGGTGAGCTCGGCTGCGGTGCGGCGGCCGGCGAGTATCTCGTGCAGCAGCCGCAGCCGTACGGGCTGACCCAGCGCCGCGAACGCGTCGGCGGCGTCCGCCCACTCGCTCCCGACCAGATCGTCGGTGGTGCGGCCGTACTGCCACTCGTACTGCTCACCGGTCGGCAGATGCACGGCCCCGGTGAACAGCACCCCGCCGCTCGCCTCTCCGGCTTCCGAGAGCTGGGCCTTGAGCCCTTCGAGCGCCCAGAAGTCGACTCCGCTGGGCAAGGCGGGGCCCTTGCCGCTCCCGCCCGGCTTCTCGAGGGCCGCGAGCCGTCTCTCCAGCTCGGTGACCCGCTGCTCCAACTCCATGGGTCGAGAATACGTAATTACGTACTCCTTGCCACAAGGGCCGTCCGTGGTCCGTCCTGAGTCCGTCCGCGGTCCGCGGTCCGCGCGCAAAACGCCGCGGCCCCGCCCAAGACATGGGCGGGGCCGCGGCGTTGAAACGGGTGCGTCAGGCGAGCAGCGCCGGGATCGTGGCGTCCGACACCTGCTTCAGCTCGGACAGCGGGATGCTGAACTGGTCCTGGACCTCCAGGGAGTCCCCGTCCACCACACCGATGCGGGTGGCCGGAAGACCCCGCGCGCCGCACATATCGGTGAAGCGGAGCTCCTCACTGCGCGGGATCGCCACGATCGCGCGTCCCGCGGACTCCGAGAAGAGGAAGACGAACGGGTCCAGGTCGTCGGGTACGACGATCCGGACGCCCCGGCCGCCCTTCAGGCACGACTCCACGAGGGCCTGGATCAGACCGCCGTCGGACAGGTCGTGTGCCGCGTCGGCCATGCCGTCGCGGGACGCCGAGATCAGGATCTCGGCGAGCAGCTTCTCGCGCTCCAGATCCACCTGCGGCGGAAGGCCGCCCAGATGGTCGTGAACCACCTGGGACCAGGCCGAGCCACCCAGCTCCTCCTTGGTGTCACCGAGGAGGTAGATGAGCTGGCCCTCGTCCGCGAAGCCGATCGGCGTACGGCGGCTGACGTCGTCGATGACGCCGAGCACCGCGACCACCGGGGTCGGGTGGATGGCGACGTCGCCGGTCTGGTTGTAGAGGGACACATTGCCGCCGGTCACCGGGGTGCCCAACTCCAGGCAGCCGTCGGCCAGACCGCGCGTGGCCTCGGCGAACTGCCACATGACCGCCGGGTCCTCGGGCGAGCCGAAGTTGAGGCAGTCGGAGACGGCCAGCGGCCGGGCGCCGGACGCCGCGACATTCCGGTACGACTCGGCGAGCGCCAGCTGCGCGCCCGTGTACGGGTCGAGCTTGGCGTAGCGGCCGTTGCCGTCGGTGGCGACGGCAACGCCGAGGTTCGACTCCTCGTCGATGCGGATCATGCCGGAGTCCTCCGGCTGCGCCAGCACCGTATTGCCCTGCACGAACCGGTCGTACTGGTCCGTCACCCAGGACTTGGACGCCTGGTTCGGGGAGGAGACGAGGGACAGGATCTGTTCCCGCAGCTCCGCGCCGGATGCCGGGCGGGCCAGTTTGTTCGCGTCGTCGGCCTGGAGGGCGTCCTGCCACTCGGGGCGGGCGTAGGGCCGGTGGTAGGTCGGGCCCTCGTGGGCGACGCTGCGCGGCGGAACGTCGACGATCTTCTCGCCGTGCCAGAAGATCTCCAGCCGCTCGCCGTCCGTCACTTCACCGATGACGGTGGCGATGACGTCCCACTTCTCGCAGATCTCCAGGAAGCGGTCGACCTTGCCGGGCTCGACGATCGCGCACATGCGCTCCTGCGACTCGCTCATGAGGATTTCCTCGGGCGAGAGGGAGGAGTCGCGCAGGTGGACGGTGTCCAGCTCGACGCGCATACCGCCCGAACCGGCCGACGCCAGCTCGCTGGTGGCGCACGACAGACCCGCGCCGCCGAGGTCCTGGATGCCGGCGACCAGGTCCTCCCCGAAGATCTCCAGCGTGCACTCGATGAGCAGCTTCTCCTGGAACGGGTCGCCGACCTGGACGGCGGGCCGCTTGGTGGGCTTGCTGTCGTCGAAGGTCTCGGAGGCCAGGACCGAGACGCCGCCGATGCCGTCGCCGCCGGTACGGGCACCGTAGAGGATGACCTTGTTGCCGCTGCCGGAAGCCTTGGCGAGGTGGATGTCCTCGTGCTTCATCACACCCACACACAGGGCGTTGACCAGCGGATTTCCCTGGTAGCAGGGGTCAAAGACCACCTCGCCGCCGATGTTGGGCAGGCCCAGGCAGTTGCCGTAGCCGCCGATACCCGAGACGACTCCCGGCAGCACCCGCCTGGTGTCGGGGTGGTCGGCGGCGCCGAACCGCAGCGGGTCCATCACGGCGACCGGGCGGGCGCCCATCGCGAGGATGTCGCGGACGATGCCGCCGACACCGGTGGCCGCGCCCTGGTAGGGCTCGATGTACGAGGGGTGGTTGTGCGACTCGACCTTGAAGGTGACGGCGTAGCCCTGGCCGACGTCGACGACGCCCGCGTTCTCGCCGATGCCCACCAGCAGGGCGTCGTTCGCGGGGGCCTTCTCCCCGAACTGCTTCAGATGGACCTTGCTCGACTTGTACGAGCAGTGCTCGGACCACATGACGGAGTACATCGCCAGTTCGGCGCCGGTCGGGCGTCGGCCGAGAATCTCGCGGATGCGCTCGTACTCGTCCTGCTTCAGACCGAGTTCGGCCCAGGGCTGGCCGGACTCCGGGGTCTCGGTGGCGTGCTTGACGGTGTCCAGAGTCATGCTGGTCCTCTTTGTTTCCTCGCCTCGCTCGGTCACGTGCTCACCAGGCGCTTCAGGATCGAAGTGAAGAAGCCGAGGCCGTCGGTCCCGCCGGTGCCCACGAGCGGCTCAACGGCGTGCTCGGGGTGCGGCATGAGGCCGACGACATTGCCCGCCTCATTGGTGATGCCGGCGATGTCGCGGAGCGAACCATTGGGGTTGGCACGTTCCTTGAGCGGATACCCCCCGGGTCCGCCGCCCAGATAACGGAAGGCGACCCGGCCCTCCGCCTCCAGCATGTCCAGCGTGCGCTCGTCGGCGACGTAGCGGCCGTCCATGTTCTTCAGCGGAATGTGGATCTCCTGACCCACGGTGTAGTCCGCGGTCCAGGCAGTGGCCGCGTTCTCCACCCGCAGCTTCTGCTCGCGGCAGATGAAGTGCAGATGGTCGTTGCCGAGCATGGCGCCGGGCAGCAGGTGCGCCTCGGTGAGGGCCTGGAAGCCGTTGCAGATGCCGAGGACCGGGAGCCCGGCCTTCGCCTGCTCGATGACGGTGTCCATCACCGGCGAGAAACGGGAGATAGCGCCCGCCCGCAGGTAGTCGCCGTAGGAGAAACCGCCGGGCAGTACGACCGCGTCGACCTGATTCAGTCCCTTGTCGCGGTGCCACAGCGGAACGGGTTCCGCGCCGACGAGGCGGATCGCGCGCTGGGTGTCCCGGTCGTCCAGGCTTCCGGGGAAGGTGATGATTCCGATGCGGACATTGCCGCGGACCGCAGGCCCTCCGTCGAGGGTGGCGGAGGGAGACGGGCGGGCCGTCACGACTCCACCTTCACGGTGAAGTCCTCGATCACGGTGTTGGCGAGGAAAGTCCCGGCCATCTCATTGATCCGGGCGAGCGCGGCGTCGTCCACCGGCCCCTCGACCTCGAGTTCAAAGCGCTTTCCCTGGCGGACGTCCGCGATTCCTTCGAAGCCCAGACGAGGCAGTGCACGCTGCACCGCCTGGCCCTGAGGGTCGAGGATCTCCGGCTTGAGCATGACGTCGACTACGACGCGTGCCACTGGCACTCCCGATGGTGTGGTGCGGCTGTGTCTTCTGGGGAGCCCGCGGCGGCAGCCGCTGCATGCTCACAGTCCCAGACCCCCGGATCCGGTGACCTCAGCCTACCCCGATCGAAATTCTACGCGGGTAGATATGCCAGGGCGGGTCACGTTTACGCATCGGCACCAGTAACCCCTGGGGAAAATCCGGGGAAAAACGTATGGTCCCGATTGCGGCGTGCCACGCGGGCGGAATTAACTGAGCCTCGCAATATAATGCCCGCCGCTGTACAAATGAAAAAGAACTGTCGTCAAACAACTCGGCCCTCCGCATCTCCGCACGTCATTGCGGCAGCGCCGTACGAAAGGACCGATATCCGTGGCTCAGCGCGTAGTCGTCACACTCGCCGACGACATCGACGGCGGGGAAGCAGCTGAGACGGTCATCTTCGGCCTCGACGGAAAGTCGTACGAGATCGACCTCAACACAGCCAATGCGAAGAAACTGCGCGGCGCTCTCGCACCTTACGTGGAGGCAGGCCGAAAGCGGTCCAAGTCGGGCAAGACGTACCACCGCACCTCGGTCGCCCCCGACCCGGCGGCGGTCCGCGCCTGGGCCCGGTCCAACGGCATGGACGTCCCGCCGCGCGGCCGCATCCCCAAGAAGGTCTACGAGGCGTTCAACGCCGCCAGTTGATCCGACTTGCACAGCACCCGGGGTGATCAGCTAAAGTCTGCAGCACGCCGCAGGGCAGGGCCGCAGGGCCGAACCCCACGGAGTCGCGCGGGTGTAGCTCAGTAGTAGAGCGCCCCCTTTCCAAGGGGGAGGCGCAGTGTGCAATCCCTGTCACCCGCTCTGACCACTTTCCGACCACTCCGGTGGATCGGGTACAGTGGTGGTCGCACCGAACAGCTCCTCCCTTGATTGAGGGAGTTGTGTTCGGAGTCGTGCGGACGTGGCTCAGTTGGTAGAGCATCACCTTGCCAAGGTGAGGGTCGCGAGTTCGAATCTCGTCGTCCGCTCAGAATGAAGACCCTCGGTCATCGACCGGGGGTCTTCTTCGTGTGCCGGTGACTTCCCCCGCCGCCCAGTTCGTGTTCTGCCGTTGCCGCAGGGCCGGCGACCTCAGTCGTCATCGGCTGCGGTCACCGTTGCGCTGCCCCGCGGCCGCGGGGCAGCGCAATGCCGAAACCAGGGATATCCGACTCGAGCGGATATGTGACCGACCTCACGGGCCTGCGGTGCGGGCTGCCGGTGAGACGTCTTCGCGGCTCGGCGAACTGTTGGCCCGCTGGGACGCACAGCGCCGGGAAGACCTCGTCGGCGTTCTCCGGGACGATCCGACCCGCCGGGCAGATGCACTGGCTGGGGAGCAGCGGAAACCATTACCTGGAACCCGAGTTGGCAGTCGGAGCGATCATGCTGGGGACTGCTCGCGCGGCGTTCGGGGAGGCTGGGGTACCGGAGCCCACGGCGACCGGGTGCGCGGGCCGAGATCACCCAGGATGGCGCGCTCCCCCGGGCACCCTCCGCGACCACCTCTCCTCGGACGCGGCGGAGCTCCCACCGGAGAAGGGTCATACGGCTGTGCGCGTCGCTCGCCGGTGCGGTTGGCTATAGTGGGCCGCGCGCACCACGAGAACACCGCGTGGCGTACTGCGGACGTAGCTCAGTTGGTAGAGCATCACCTTGCCAAGGTGAGGGTCGCGAGTTCGAATCTCGTCGTCCGCTCCATCTGACGAAGGCCCCGGTCATCCGACCGGGGCCTTCGTCGTGCGGTCGTGGCGGCCGCTTGCTCGGCGTGCCGGGCCGGGCCACCGGGAACCGCGGGCAGGCCTAGGACCAGACCATGCCGGTCAGCCGCTCATACGCCTCCACGTACTTCGCCCGGGTCCGCTCGACGACGTCCGCCGGGAGCGCGGGCGGCGGCTGCTCGCTGTGGCGGTCCCAGCCCGAGGCGGGCGAGGTCAGCCAGTCGCGGACGTACTGCTTGTCGAAGGACGGCTGGGCACGGCCCGGCTCCCAGGTGTCGGCCGGCCAGAAACGCGAGGAGTCCGGGGTCAGCACCTCGTCCGCGATGACCAGCTGGTCGTCGTCGTAACCGAACTCGAACTTGGTGTCGGCGAGGATGATCCCGCGTTCGCGGGCGATGTCGCGGGCCCGGCCGTAGACTGCGAGGGTGGTCTGGCGCAGCTGGGCGGCCGTTTCGGCGCCGACCTGGCGGGCGACCTCCTCGTAACTGACGTTCTCGTCGTGGTCGCCGACCGCGGCTTTCGTCGCCGGGGTGAAGATCGGGGCGGGCAGCTCTGAGCCGTCGACCAGGCCTTCGGGGAGGGCGAGCCCGCACACCGTACGGGTCGCCTCGTACTCGGCCAGGCCGGAGCCGGTGAGGTAGCCGCGGGCCACGCACTCGACCGGGACCATGCGCAGGGACTTGCAGACCAGGGTGCGCCCCTCCCAGTCGGCGGGCGCGCCCTCGGGCAGATCGGTGCTCAGGACGTGGTGCGGGACCAGGTCGGCGAGCAGGTCGAACCACCACAGGGACAGCTGTGCGAGGACCCGGCCCTTGCCGGGGATCTCGGTGGGCAGTACCCAGTCGAAGGCGGAGATGCGGTCGCTGGCGACCATCACGAGGTCGCCCGCGGCGTTCTGGTAGAGATCGCGCACCTTGCCGGTGTGCAGATGCACCAGCCCCTGCACCTGAGCGGGCTCGGGCTTTTCGACGAAACCGGACACGCTGCCTCCGCGTAGGTTGATCCAGGAGTCGGTCCCGATTCTCCCGTACCCGCCGCGCTTTCTCCCGTCAGGGTCCGGGAGCCCGTCCGGGCACGGTCCTGGAGGGTGGCAGGAGCGGCCTGGTCGGGAGCCCCGAGACGGGCAAGTCAGCGCCAGGAGTCCGGTCCTGCGGGGTCAGGCACGCTTGCAGATGCGGTCGAGGAGGTTGATCGTGGCCCGCTGAATGCGCGAGTCGACATGGCCCGGGCGGTCCAGGGCCGGGGACCAGGCGAAGGTGCCGGAGGCGAAGACCAGGGCGCCGCTGGTGGCCCGGTAGAGCGAGGTCTCCTGGTAGCGGGTGGCACCCTCGGTGTCCTCGTAAGGGGAGTGGGCGAGCAGGATTCGCCGGGTGTGCTCGGGCAGGGACGTGCGCGGGAAATAGCGGTCTGCTTCGCCCGCGACCAGACCGGGCAGCTCGTCTCCCTCTCCCGCACCCGTCGAGTCCCACAGCCAGTGGTCGGCGTTGCGCACCACCATCGGGCACGGCTCCGGGACGCGGCCCGCGTACTGGATGCCCAGCAACTGCTGCTCGGGGCGGTCGAGCTCGCGCCAGAGAGCGGGGCGGCCCGGGCCACGGCGCTTACGGCAGCTGAGCAGGCTGTCGGGGGTGCCGGACGGGGAGGGGGCCAGCTCGACCTGCCAGTACATCGTGTTGGCGGAGAGGAACACCAGGGAGGTGCCGGTGTCGCGGGCCAGCTCGGTGGTCCGGCGCATGGGTACCGACCAGTACTCGTCGTGGCCGGGGAAGACCAGACCTCGGTAGCGGGTCGGATCGACGCGGCCGGCGTGCAGATCGCGGGTGTCGGCGTAGGCGACGTCGTAGCCGTAGCGCTCGGCCCAGCGGATGAAGTCGTAGGCGTGGCCCACGTGCAGGGGCAGGCCCGCGCCCGCGTAGGGGCGGTCGAAGGACACCGTGACGGCGGCGTCCTCTTCGCCGAGGAGCCGGCCCTGCTCGTCCCAGGCGTGGTAGAGGCTGGCGCCGGTGTGGCCGTCCTCCGGGTAGAGGTTGTACGCCTGCCAGGTGACGTCGGGGAGCAGCAGGAGCAGGTCGGCGGGGTGGTCGTCGCGGACCGTGAAGGGGATGTGGCTCCGGTAGCCGTCGGTGGTGGTCAGCACCGCGACGTACGCGCCGGTGCTCCAGAAACTCGGGACCTGGAGGCGCCAGGACAGCCACCAGTGGTGGCAGGAGACGGTCCGGTCGGCGGTGAGCGGGGCGGGCTGGACGATGCCGGAGAGCCGCGGGCTGTTGGTGATCTTCGAGGCGCCGTCGCCCCCGTAGTGGCCGATGCGGTAGATGTCCACGGAGAACTGCTGGGGCGGATCGACGGTGATGCGGAAGTCGATGGCCTCGCCCGGAGCGACGGCTCCGGTGGAGGCGAAGCCCTTGATCTGGCGGCGGACGTCGTCGGCGGTGCGGGGACCCGGCCGGGAGCTCCCGCGGCGGGGGGCGGGGATGCCGGGCTCGGCGGCTGCGACGGCCGGGTCGACGTACCAGGGGACGACATGGCCGGTGTCGTCGAAGTAGTTCTCGCTGCCGCGCAGCCAGGGCAGCGGGCCTTGGCCGAAGGGGTCCGAGACGGCGTGGGCGAGCGCCCCCGACTCCCAGCGGCGGATCTTGTCCGTGCTCACGAACGATCCCTCCCGACCTGCTGCTCCCCTGACCGGTTACAGCAGATCACACTCAGCGCCATGTCTGTAACTGTTCGTGGCGATTCGATGTGCGGCGATGCTTGTCGCAGGGTGATCAAGTGACACAAACACACACAGAGCGACCGCACCCGTCTGGTCCTCACTCGTCTAGACCAGGCGAACCGGCTTCTCGGGCCGGACGCCGGCGGTGGCGAGCCAATCCTGTAGCGGGACGGGGTCGCCGTCCTCGACGAGGTTCAGGACGGGGGTGCCGAGATCGGCTCCGCGCTTGCCCGCCAGAAGCAGCACGGGCCCGTCCAGCCAGTCCAGACCGGGCCTGGCACCCGCGGTGTCCACGGCGGCGCAGCAGACCATGGCGGTGATGTGGTCGGCGAGCAGCTCCCGGCCCGTCCGGGGTGCCTGGATCGGGAAGACCGGCGCGACGGCCGCGTCGGTCCAGGCAACGGCCGGCAGGTCCGGGGCGAGCGCGGCCGGCGCTTCGTTCCCGGTGCCGTCCGCGTGCTGTGCCGCCGCCGTACGGGCCGCTCGCCGGGCGGCCGCCTCCTCCTCCCGGGCCATCTCCTGGCTGAGCAGTTCGGCCAGCTTCTCGCCCAGGCCGACGCCTCCCGCGGCCGCGAGGCGGTCCACGACCCGTGCGAGGGTGGGCCCGCCATGGGGAGCTGAACCGCTCGCGCCGACGCCCGCACCACCACCGGCCCGCTGGGCGGTGCGCGTGGCCGGGTCTGTGCGCGTGGTCGGGGCGGCGGTGTTCAGGTCGTCGGCCGGCGCGCCGGATCCCTCCAGGGGCTGCTCCGGGGGCGGACCGGCGACTGCTGGGACGGCCCTGACGGTGACGGCGGCCGATGCTCCGTCGGGCGGCGGCAGCTCGTCGAGGATGCGGTGCAGGCGGGCGGCCTCCAGGCGCCACTTGCGGTCGACCACCTCCTCCGGGTACGTGGCCCAGTCGACCGGGGACCAGTCCGGGCCCGGCGTCGCAGGACCGCCGTGGAAGAGCCGCGCGGCGAGCAGTGACGCCGCCTCGTCCACCGAGCCCGGTTCCTCCAGCAGGTCGCAGGCGGGGCGCTCCCCGAGGCGGGAGGCGAACCCCTCGGCCAGGCGGTCGCGGCGGGACAGCTCGGTCAGCGCGGAGACGACCCCCGCATCGAGCCGGGACGGCCAGCGGCCCATCCGCCAGGCGGGCAGGGCCACCCGCGTCAGCAGCCGGTCCCAGCCCGCGTAGGCCAGCCCGACCTGTTCCTGGGCGACGATCCGCAGGCCGTAGTCCACCGTCTGTGCACGGGCGGACGCGGCGGCGGCCACGCCGCGCTCCATCTCCGCGGCATGGTCACAGCAGCCGCGGAGCAACAGCCGCGCGGTCCAGCCGACGAACGCCAGGGCCGGGCGGCGCGCCGAGACGGCCACGGCCGCGTCCAGGCCCCGTACGAACCGGCGTGCGGCCGCTATATCCGGGTGCGCCGAGGGTCCGGTCCCGGCGACCACCGGCGCGAGCACGGCGCGCAGCTCCGCCACCCGCATCCACCACAGGAACGGCGAGCCGATGACCAGCACCGGCGGACCGTGGCCACGGCGGGTACCGCGGACGGCGAGATGGGTGCGGTCCTCCAGCCAGCTGTCGCAGTCGGGGGTGAGCGCTATGGCCGACGGGGCGGGGACGTCGAGGCGGTCCGCCAGGTCGCGCACGAGCCGGTAGAGGTCGGGCGCCATCTCCTCGGCGATCGGCACCGTGGGGCTGACGGCGGGGCGGGCCCGTACGACCACGGTCGCGACCCAGGCCGCCAGCAGCAGCGCGACGACCGCCGCCGCCACGAAGGACCAGCGGACCGCGTCCCAGCCCGCGCCACCGATCCTGCCCGTGCCCGCCGCGACGAGCAGCACCACGGCAACGGCCGCGGGCAGCATGGCGACGGCCAGCGCGGTACTGCGGACCCGCAGCACCGCAAGCGCCCCTGAGCGCGCGAAGTGCGTGCATGGCTCCGTACCGGACGGTTCGGACACGATCGAAGGTCACCCCCTACTGGCTGCTGCGCCACCGCCTTGTGGCGGCGCCGCTGCCTGTTGCGGCTTGCCCACTCCCCCACTGTGGCACCGGGCACCGGCATCGCAATGCCAGTGGTCCAGTTGCCGGACTGCTCGCCGGACGCGGGGCATTTGCCACGCGGTTCCACTTTCGCGGAACACTAGTTGGGGGGTGGGCGTGCGTCAGCCGTATGACGGAGCGGTCACTCGATGGAATGGCTTTGGTCAAAGCCCGTTCCGCTGCGTACGGCTTTGGGGTTGGCTCCGCGCCGCGAGCCGTGCCCCGTACGGCGGTGGAACCACCCGTGTCCCCGGCCCGTGTGCCGGTACGGCGGCGGCTCGGCTCAGGCCCTCCGCTGCCAACGCGCTTCGGTTGCACGGTCACGCTGGTATGCACCGCTGTGACGGCCGACGCACAGCTCGAGCCGTACGACCGCCGTGACCTGTACGACCGCCGTGTCCGTACGACCGTACGCCCGTCGCTCGGTCAGCCCTCGGCCGCCGCCGCGGCGATGTCCGTGCGGTGGTGCGAGCCGTCCAGGCGGATTCGGGAGACCGCGCGGTACGCACGCGTACGTGCCTCGGTCAGGTCCGCACCGGTCGCCGTCACCGAGAGAACCCGGCCGCCGGCGCTCAGGACCTCCCCCGAGGCGTTCCGCGCCGTGCCCGCGTGCAGCACGTACGCGTGCTCGTCCTGCCGCGCGACCTCCTGGAGCCCCTCGATGGGGTCACCGGTGCGCGGCGTCCCCGGGTAGTTGTGCGAGGCGATGACGACCGTGACGGCCGCGCCGTCACTCCAGCGCAGCGGCGGGAACTCGGCCAGGGAGCCCGTCGCGGCCGCGTGCAGCAGCCCCGAGAGGGGCGTCTTCAGACGGGCCAGGACGACCTGGGTCTCCGGGTCGCCGAAGCGGGCGTTGAACTCGATGACCCGCACACCGCGCGAGGTGATCGCCAACCCGGCGTAGAGCAGACCCGAGAAGGGGGTGCCGCGCCGGCGGAGCTCGTCCACCGTCGGCTGGAGAACCGTCTCCATGACCTCGTCGACGAGCTTCGGGTCCGCCCACGGCAGCGGGGAGTACGCCCCCATGCCGCCGGTGTTCGGGCCCTGGTCCGCGTCCAGCGCGCGCTTGAAGTCCTGGGCGGGCTGGAGCGGCAGGACCGTCACGCCGTCCGTCACCGCGAAGAGGGAGACCTCGGGCCCGTCCAGGAACTCCTCGATGACCACGCGGTCACAGGACAGCGCGTGCCGGCGGGCGGCCTCGAGGTCGTCGGTGACGACGACGCCCTTGCCGGCCGCGAGGCCGTCGTCCTTGACGACGTACGGGGGGCCGAAGGCATCGAGGGCCGCGTCGACCTCGTCCGGGGTGGTGCAGACGTACGCCCGGGCGGTGGGTACGTTGGCCGCGGCCATCACGTCCTTGGCGAAGGCCTTGGAGCCCTCAAGCCGGGCCGCCTCCGCGGACGGGCCGAAGACCGGGATGCCGCGGGCGCGGACCGCGTCCGCGACACCGGCGACCAGCGGCGCCTCGGGGCCGACGATCACCAGGTCGGCGGCGAGCTCCGCCGCCAGGCCGGCCACCGCCGGACCGTCCAGGGCGTCCACCGGGTGCGGCTCGGCGACCTCGGCGATGCCGGCGTTGCCGGGGGCGCAGTGCAGCGCGGAGACGTCGGGGTCGAGGGAGAGAGAGCGGCACAGGGCGTGTTCGCGGGCGCCGCCGCCGATGACAAGGACCTTCACGCGGTTCAGAGTAGTTGCCCTGGGCCCGGGCCAGGCGCGCCGCCCCTCGTGGACGGGGGTCCCCCTTGCCGATCCGCCCCCGGTGCGACGGGCCTGCCCTCGTCCGCCCGCCCGGCAGTGGGCCGACGCGTGGCACGGTGGGGCACGACCGTACGAGCCGCTGCACGAGCCGCCGTATGCCGCGGAGGCAGGCGCACCGCTGCGGCCCGCTGGTTCGGCAGGCGGGAGACGGCAGGCACCTCGACGATCAAGGTGGCCGCGCCGGCCGGCATCCGGCACCGGCAGAGGCCGGCACTCTTTCGGGTGAGTCGGCGCCCGCGCCTATACCTGATCACACACCACTTCCGAGCGGAATTCCTGCGATCTTGCCCGCGTGGCCAGCCTTTCGGCGGTAGGAAAGAGGGCCGTGCAGGCAGCGCATCATTCATCACGCGCGCATCGCACATGACCGCATTGCCATCGCAGAGGGAGCGCACGGGTGAGCCAGCCGGACATGCATCCCGAGGGACCCACTCGGGAGGAGGGCAGGAGGAAGCAGGCCGACCTGCTCGGCCGGCCCGCCCCGCTCGGCGACTGGGGGGAGCCCGCAGAGCGCCTCGAGGAGTTGTACGCCTGGGTCGAGAGCCGCGCGCTCCGCACTGTCGACTGGTACCTCGCGGAACGGCTGTGGAAGCGGCGCGGCGCCCGAGCGCTTCGGCTGGGCGCGGTCACCGCGGCCTCCGTCGGATCCTCGCTGCCGCTGCTGGACCTCACCGGCGTGCTCGGCGACGGCGCCGGCTGGGGCTGTCTGGGCCTGCTGCTCGCCGCGGCGTGCGTCGGCAGCGACCGGTTCTTCGGCCTGACGTCCGGCTGGATGCGGGATGTGGGCACCGCCCAGGCCGTGCAGCGCAGGCTGGAAGCCCTGCAGTTCGACTGGGCGTCGGAGAGCGTGCGCGAAGTGCTCGGGCCGACCGAGGGCACCGCGAGCGAGGCCGCCGAGCGCTGTCTGACGGTCCTGCGGCGCTTCTCCGAGGACGTCTCGGAGCTCGTACGGTCGGAGACCGCGGACTGGATGCTGGAGTTCCGGACCGGTCCCGCGCCGCTGCTCACCCAGACGCTGGTGCCGTGGGGCACGCGGTCGGAACAGAACGGGCAGCCCACAGGCCGTCTGCCGCTGCCCCCCGGCGCCCGCCCGAACATGCCGCGGCAGCGGCCCCCCGAACCGCCTCGCTGACCGCTCGCCCCGCTGAAGAGCCCGCTCCGGGGACCGGGGGAGACTCGCCCCGATCAGGAGGATCAGAAGGATCAGGAGAAGAGGCCGTCACGTGCCCGGGACGCCACGCAGCCGTCCGGTCCCGCACCGGGACCGGCCCCGCCGTCCGGCCGCGGCAGCGGGGCAATCCCGCTCCAGGGCCGGCAGACGACAGGGCCGGGCCCGCGCACCTTCCGGCCGGAAACCGACTCCCCGCGTCCACGCGGTGGTTCAGCTGAACACGATCATCGAGCCCTGGCCCAGGCTCCGGGTCGCCGCCGCGTGCAGGCCCAGCCAGACGTGCCGCTCGCGGGCGTACGGGCTGTCGTCGTACGGAGCCGTGGCCGCGGGCTCCTCCAGTGAGGTGGGACGACCGGGCGCGGCGGGCGCCGGGGGCGGGATCGCCGGGTCGATGCCGATCGCCGGGGCGACCGCTTCCAGTTCGCGGAGCATGCCGTTGCTCGACCCCAGGGGGCCGCCCCCCGCGAGCAGTTCCTCGTTCGCGAGCGGGTGTGCGAAGTCCACCGGTACGTACGCGCCCGCGTGGTCGTAGTGCCAGACCAGGTGGGACTGCTGGGCCGTGGCCTCGAACATTTCCAGCAACTGCTCGTAGTCGCCGCCCAGTTCATCCACCGGGGTCACCGGCAGTCCGCAGATCTGCAGCAGATAGGCGCGGCGCAGAAAGTGCAGCGCGTCGTAGTCGAACCCCGCGATCGGGGCGACGTCCCCCGAGAGGCCCGGCATGTAGCCGAAGACGGGTACGGGTGGGAGCCCGGCTTCGTTCAGGGCCTTGTCGTAGGTCGCGATCTCTTCGGCGAAGGGGTTGTCGGGGCTGTGGCACAGCACGTCGACAAGGGGGACCAGCCACAGGTCACACGCCACGGGGGCTCGCTCTCTTTCGGGGCGGGCATCGGTTCGGACGGTAGTTCAGAGATGGTGGGACAGCGATGGTCGGGACAGCGTAATGCGCCGGCAACGCTGCGTCAGCCGACGTTCCACACCCAGGAGTCCCCCACCCGCTCGCCCGGACTGCCGAGCAGCCGCTGCACAGTGATCCGCAGCGCCTCGTCGTTCGGTTGCGACGCGAGGACCAGGGCGCCCGCCCGCCAGAATCTCAGATCCTCGCGGGCCGCCCGCCGCTGGTCCGGCCCGATGACCGGGATGCGGCCGCTGTAACGGACGCCGGTGAGCAGGTCGTTGGTGGGGCGGGGCACGGCGCCGTAGGTGCCGACCCGGTCGGGCCCGGCCGGCCCGTTGAAGTAGCCGCCGGGCAGCGGGAAGCCGAAGTCCGCGTCGATCTGCCACTTCAGCGCGCTCGCCTCGCCCGGCGAGGGCAGTGGTACGGGGACGAGGGACTGGCCGGGTTGGACGTACGAGCGCCAGTTGCCGCCTGCGACGAGCGTGGGGACGTCCGGCCGGTCGACGGTCTCCAGCGGCTTGGGTGTGATCGGCAGCAGAGCGGCGGCCAGGGCGAGCCCGCAGGCCACGCGGATCACCAGGGCCCGGCTGCGGCGGTCCTGTTCGGAGTCCATCTCCGGTACGGCCGCCGCCGACTCGGCGACCGACGTCCAGGCCAGTGCCAGCAGCATGCCGATCGCCGGGGCGCACACCATCGCGTAGCGCGACTCGATCACCGACTCGAAGAGCGGCAGCTTGTCGAAGACCCACCAGGGGCCGGGCGCCTCCGTATCGGTGAACGGCAGCGGGATCCAGGCGCCGAGCGACAGCAGGGCGGCGAAGGCCGCGGTCGCCGTCAGGGCCCGTACGGTCGCCTTGCCCCAGAGCACCACCGCGATGCCCATCAGCAGCGAGACCAGCGGCCAGCCGTAGAAAGCGTTCTGCTCCGTCGGGTTGATCGACAATGCCGCGGCCGTCTCCTTGTCACCCGCGAGGGCACGGCCGGAGAACTCCACCAGCGAGAGCGGCGGATTGCCGGTCGGGCCGTGCAGGATGCTGTGATAGCTCTGATCGCCGAAGAACTGCCAGTACAAGGGGTAGGCGACCAGCGGCAGACAGACCGCGGCGCCGACCATGAGTCCGCGGATCAGCGGCAGTACGGCAGTACGCGCCCAGGCCGGGCGCAGGCACCCGTAGGCGACTCCGAAGAACAGCAGCCCGGTCGCGGCGAGCAGCAGCGACTCCTCGCCGAGGAAGATCTGCCAGGTGAGCAGCAGCCCGAGCACGATCCCGTCCCGTACGGTTCGCCGGCCCTCGCAGAGCCGCAGCACCCGGTCGATGATCAGCGGGATCGCGAAGAGCGCCACCAGATTGGGGTGGGCATTGGCGTGCGAGATCATCGGCGGCGCGAAGGCGCTGAAGGCACCACCGAGGACGGCCGCGGCGCGGCTGCGGGTGAGGTGCTTGCGGATCAGCCAGTACCAGGCGGTGGCGGTCGCGGCGAGACCGCCCGTCAGTACGGTCGCCCAGGTCGCTGTCGCGCCGATGAGGGCGGTGACCGGGGCGAGGGGTACGGACAGCCCGAGCATGACGGTGTTCGCCATCAGGTTCACGCCCAGCGGGAAGTTCTGCTGGGTGGAGAAGAGCGGGTTGTCGAAGTTCAGCACGTTGTGGGCGGTGACCGCGAAGAACCACTCCCATTGGTTCTGGTCGCGCATGCTGTCGACGAGGTAGCGCCGGTCGAGGTCCGCCCAGAGGTGGACGTAGAGGAGGAGCGAGGCCAGCAGGTAGCCGAGGGGCACGGCGAGGGCGGCCGGGCGTATGCGGTCGCCCAGGGAGCGCCGGGCCGGGGTGGCGCTCTCCTCCTCGCGCACCGCGTCCGTCTCACCGACAGCCTCACCGACAGCATCGGCCACGCTCACGGGGTCCGTCCCACCCGCAGCGTCCGTCTCGCGCCCGGCTTCGGGGTCGCCCACCGCTTCGGCGCCGCCCACCGCGTCCGCCCTGCTGTCCCGGGCGTGACCGGTCCCCGTGTCCGTCCCCGTCACGTCGCCGTCCCCGTCACGTCGTCGTCCCCGTCGCGCTGCAGCCGGACCCGGAGGATCTCGGCCAGCACCTTGGCGTAGTCGAAGGGCCCGACCTTGGAACCCGGCCGGTGCGCCCAGCGCACCGGCACCTCCGCTATCCGCCAGCCGTTGGCGTGGAAGAAGCGCAGTATCTCGACGTCGAAGCCCCAGCCGTCCGTACGGGCCCGGCCGAAGGCCCTACGCGCCTTGTCGCCGTCGAAGAGCTTGAAACCGCACTGGGTGTCGAGTATCCCGGGCACCGCCATGGCCTGGATGAGCCGGTTGCCGGCCTTGCCCAGCAGCTCGCGCAGCACATGCTGGCGGGTCTCTATCCGGGCCCCGGGGCGGGCGCGCGAGCCGATCGCGGCGGCGTAGCCCTCGTCCAGCCGGTCGTGCAGCCGGGCCAGTTCCTCGATGGGTGTCGCGGCGTCGGCGTCGCAGAACAGCACACGGCTGCCGCGGGAGGCCCGTATCCCGATCCGTACGGCATGGCCCTTGCCGCGGTTGACCGGCGCGCGCAGCACCCGGATGCGGGACTCGGCGGCCGCGGCCTCGGCGGCGACGGCGGCCGTGCGGTCGGTCGAGCCGTCGTCGACGACGATCATCTCCCAGCGGCAGCCGATCGCGCTGAGGTAGCGGCAGACCTCGTCGATGCCCGGCAGCAGGCGGTGCTGCTCGTTGTAGGCGGGGATGACCACCGAGAGGTCGATGACGGCGGCCGTCTCGGCGGAACCGCTCTCGCCGGGGGGCTGCGGCCGGGGAGCGGGCAGAGCAGCCCAATCTGCCGCCCGGTCTACGGCGTCCATGCCTTCCCCTCCTGCCTCGTGCTTACCGCGGTCGACCGTGTGAACGGTACCGGCCCTGTGGAAGCCGGACGGGTCCGTGCGGACGACGGTCGATGACAAGACCCTGTCAGGGCCACGCGGGTTGCGGCTGAAGCGGCAGGAATTCCCGGTGGACCGGTCGCGGGAGGGAAGCCGTCGGGAATCGGGTCAGTCCCCGGCGGCATCTGCCCGCATCAGCTCGTCGAGAAGGCGCAGGGCATGGTCGTTGCACTCCGCGATGATGCGCTGCGCGGCGGCGGGGTCACGGCTTTCGACGGTCTCGACGAGCTCGCTGTGGCCGCTCCAGAGCCGCCCTCTGAGGTCCCCCGCCCGCCGCAGATACGGCACGGCGAAGGCCCAGCTCTGCACCCGCACCCGGTCCAACAGGTCCGAGATATATGGATTTCCGACGAGGTGACCCAACTCACGCCAGAACCTCAGGTCGTAGCCGATGAGGATGTCCAGGTCCCCCGCACGGGAGGCCCGCTCCGCCTCCTCCGCCCGGCGCCGTACGGAGGCGAGGGCCCTGGGGGTGACCGCGCTCAGCAGGCGGTCAGTGGCACACCGGAAGATGCCGTCGACGATCAGGACCCGGGCCTCGATCATGCTGCGGAAGTCGTCCGGGGTGAAGCGGTGCACCGCGAAGCCGCGGTGGTGCTCCAGGTCCACCAGGCCCTGGGCCGAGAGATCGACGAGCGCCTCGCGGACGGGAGTTGCGGACACGCCGTACTGCTCGGCGATCTCCTTCACGGCGACATGGCGCCCGGCGGGCAGCCGCCCGGCGAGCACCTCGTCGCGCAGCGCGTCCGCGATCTGCTGCCGCAGGGTGCTGCGGGTGACGCCGGAGTGGCCTGCGCCGCCACGGCGGCTGTCACCGCGGGTGTTGCCACCGGAGCCGGTACGGCTGTCACTACGGCCGTCGCCGCGGCTGTCACTACGACTGTCGTCGCCGCTGTCACCGCGGCTGTGCCCACTCCCCGGCATCCGTCCGTCTCCTTCCGCGGGCCCGCAGGTGGGGCGGCCCGGGCTCACGATATGCGGTCCGCCCGCCGCGGGACCGTTCACCGTCGGCTGCGCCCGGACAACACGCGGACAGCACGCGGACGGCGCGCTTCCGGCAGGGCGTACGCCTACCGGAAGCGCCCCGTCGCCGTAGCTTCCGTGCCGTCCGGAGACTTACCGGATTGTCGCGGTCAGACGGTGTGCGCGTCCGCGACCGACAGGGCCTCGTCGAGAGCCGACAGGCCCTCCTTGGCCTCCGCCTCGGTGATCGTGCACGGCGGCACCACATGCGTACGGTTCATGTTCACGAACGGCCACAGACCGCGCTGCTTGCACGCCGCCGCGAATTCGGCCATCGGGGCGTTGGCCTCGCCGGACGCGTTGTACGGAACCAGCGGCTCGCGGGTCGTACGGTCCCTGACCAGCTCCAGCGCCCAGAAGGCGCCCATGCCGCGGACCTCCCCGACGCTCGGGTGACGTTCGGCGAGGGCGCGCAGACCGGGGCCGAGGACCGTCTCGCCGATCGCGGCGGCGTTCTCGACGATCCGCTCCTCCGCCATGGCGTTGATGGTCGCGACGGCGGAGGCGCAGGCCAGCGGGTGGCCGGAGTAGGTCAGGCCGCCCGGGTACGGCCGCCGGTCGAAGTTCGCGGCGATCTCGGCGGAGATCGCGACGCCGCCCAGCGGGACGTAGCCGGAGTTGACGCCCTTGGCGAAGGTCAGCAGGTCGGGCACCACGTCGAAGTGGTCGGCCGCGAACCAGCGGCCCGAACGGCCGAAGCCCGCCATGACCTCGTCGAGGACGAAGACGATCCCGTGGCGGTCGCAGATCTCGCGGACCCCGGCGAGGTATCCGGGCGGCGGCACGAGGACGCCGGCGGTGCCGACCACCGTCTCGAGAATGATCGCGGCGATGGACTGCGGCCCCTCGAAGACGATGAGCTGCTCGAGGTGGGCCAGCGCGCGTTCGCACTCCTCTGCCTCGGTGGTGGCGTGGAAGTTGGAGCGGTAGAGGAAGGGGCCCCAGAAGTGCACGACACCGGCCGCTCCCGTATCGGAGGGCCAGCGGCGCGGGTCACCGGTCAGATTGATCGCGGCGGCGGTGGCTCCGTGGTACGAGCGGTAGGCCGACAGCACCTTCGGCCGTCCGGTGTGCAGCCGGGCCATCCGGACCGCGTTCTCCACGGCCTCGGCGCCACCGTTGGTGAAGAAGATCTTGTCGAGGTCGCCGGGGGTCCGCTCGGCTATCAGCCGGGCGGCCTCGGACCGTACGTCCACGGCGAAGCCCGGCGCGATGGTGCACAGCTTGGCGGCCTGCTCCTGGATGGCCGCGACGACCTTCGGGTGCTGGTGACCGATGTTGGTGTTCACCAGTTGGGAGGAGAAGTCGAGGTAGCGGTTGCCGTCGTAGTCCCAGAAGTACGAGCCTTCCGCGCCCGCGACGGCCAGGGGGTCGATCAGCCCCTGCGCGGACCAGGAGTGGAAGACGTGCGCGCGGTCGGCGGCCTTGACGGCCTTCCCCGCCCGGGGATCTGCATGAGGGGTCATGCGCCCCAGCGTAGGGATCAGCCGCCATCTGCTGACACCGCCAAGGTGTATGGCTTCGACCACGTCGCCCGGCACCCTGTCGGGTCCGCCGGCTCCGGCCGCGCCGGCTCCGGCCGCACAGACGATTGACAGCATGCTGCCTTTTTGACAGTATGCTGCCTACGGGGACTCGCCCCGGAACCGAGGAGGAGCCATGAACCGCAGGACCGTGCACGTGGCCGTCTACGACACCCTCGCCGACTGGGAGATCGGCCACGCGACCGCGCACCTCCACGACACCACCTACCACCGCGCTCCCCGCGCGGAGATCGACGTCGTGTACGTCTCGGCCACCGGCGACGGGCCCGTGACCACCTCCGGCGGGCTGCGCATCCTGCCCGACCTGGCGCTGGACGCGCTGCGGCCGGAGGACAGCGCGATGCTGATCCTCCCCGGCGCGTGGCTCTGGCTCACCGGCGAGGAGAACGCGCCCTTCGCACGGAAGGCGCGGGAGTTCCTGGACGCCGGGGTACCGGTCGCGGCCATCTGCGGGGCAACGGCGGGTCTGGCGCGGGAGGGTCTTTTCGACGACCGGGACCACACCAGCGCGGCGCCCGAGTACCTGGCAGGACAGCCCGGGTACGGGGGCGCGGACCGCTACCGGACGGATGCTGAGGCGGTGAACGACCGCGGGCTGATCTCGGCGGGCCCGACCCAGCCGGTCGCCTTCGCCCGCGAGATCCTGGCCGAGCTGGATGTGATGGAGCCGAAGGTCCTCGACGCCTGGTACCGGCTGTTCAAGCACTCGGACCCGACCGCCTTTCCAGTCCTGATGGGCGCGAGCGCGTGA
The DNA here is from genome assembly GCF_040609575.1 of Streptomyces sp. NPDC004647. Classification (NCBI taxonomy): domain Bacteria; kingdom Bacillati; phylum Actinomycetota; class Actinomycetes; order Kitasatosporales; family Streptomycetaceae; genus Streptomyces; species Streptomyces sp. NPDC004647. The sequence goes on from NZ_JBEXKU010000021.1 coordinate 73,538, forward strand.
CCGGGCCCGGCACCACCCAGCAGGAGAGGACGGGGCGGGACGTCACCGGGCGGGGCATGACCGAGCCGGAGATGCTGTCCGGTACGGCGCTGGCGGTGTTCCGGCTGGGCGGCCAGTTCATCTCGGCCGCCGAGCGGCTGGCGAAGCCCGCAGGCCTGACCGCCGCCTGGTGGCAGGTGCTCGGCGCCGTACTCCACGAGCCGCTGCCGGTGTCCGGCATCGCGCGCGCCATGGGCATCACCCGGCAGAGCGTGCAGCGCATCGCGGACCTGCTCGTGGAGAAGGGCCTCGCGGAGTACGTACCGAATCCGGCGCACCGCCGGGCCAAGCTGCTCCGGCCCACCGATCGGGGCCGGGAGGCCGTAGGGCGCATCGGACCGGGCCACGCGGATCTCGCCCAGCGGCTGACGGACCAGCTCGGTCCTGACGAATTCGCCGAGACCGTACGGGTTCTGGAGCGGCTCTCCCGCGCGATGGACGCCATCGAGGAGTCCTGAGCCGGGCCCCGCGCCGAAGGGCTGGGGCCTCGGCCGCCTCCCGTCACCTCTCCCGGAGCACCGGATCACGGGCTCACCGGCTCACCGGCTCACCGGCTCACACGATCTTCCTGACGGTCCGGGACCGCCGGTCGTCCCGCGCGGTAGACGGCGCGGACCTGCCGTACCGCGCCGATGTCGTGCAGGGGGTTGCCGGTTACGGCGAGCAGGTCGGCGTCGTAGCCGGGGGCGATGCGGCCCTTGCGGTGGCGGAGACCGCAGGCTTCGGCGGCGAGCGAGGTGACCGAGGTGAGCGCCTCGGTGTTGGTCGCCACTTGGGCGGCGAAGTAGACGAGGTCGCTGGGGAGTACGTCGTGGGGTTTGTGCGGGTTGATCCCGGCGTCGGTACAGCAGATGACGCGCACGCCGCGGCGCTGCATATGGGCGTGGTTCTCCCAGTAGGGCTCGATGGTCCGCAGGACTTCACCGGGCATGCCGTCGCGCGGCTTGACCACGGTGCAGCCGATGAACGTGCCGGCCGCGGCTATGGCATCGACCGTCCTGGGGTCGAGTCGTACTCCGGTCGGGGTCATGAAGGTGCAGTGCTCGATGCCGTCGACCCCGGCGGTGACGGCGTCGGCGATACCGGCCGCCGCATGCGCGTGCGCGCTGACAGGCAGCCCCAGTTGGTGGGCGGCTTCCGTGACGGCCCGCAGCTCCGCCAGGTCGTACTGCGATCCTCCGGGATCGGAGCCGGTGGTGGACATGCCTCCGGTGGCCATGATCTTGACGAGGTCCGTCCCGTGGCGGGCGCGGGAGGCGACGGCGGCGACCGCCTCGTCCCTTCCGTCGCTCTCTCCGCCGAGATACCAGCAATGTCCGCGGCGGCGGGTAATGGGCGGGCCGGCCGCGACGATCTGCGGCCCCGTCGTCCCGTCGGCGTATTCCTCCCGGAGCCTCAGCGCGAGATATCCGCGGTCACCGAGGTCACGCATGGTGGTGATCCCGGCGCGCAGGGCGCGGGCGGCGTGACGGCGCATCCGTGCCAGGACGGTGGCGTCGTCGTCATGGAGCATCTGCTGCTCGGCGGCGCCGTCCGGATCGAAGACCAGGTGGCTGTGCGCGTCCACCAGTCCCGGCAGGAGGGTGGCATCCCCCAGGTCCGTCAGAGCCACACCCTCCGGCGGGTCGGCGCCGGTGAAATCGACGGCGGTGATCCGCCCGTCGTCGACCAGGACCATGACCGGGCCCGTATGCGCGCTGTTCCCGTCGAATAAACGCGTCGCGCGGATGGCCAGACGGGAATCGTCCACGACCGTCACTCCAGGTCCTGTCAGGGGATGGTTCGCCGCCACTCTAGACGGCGCGGATTCCGGCGAAAAGGTCGCGTTCAGCGGCGGGGGCGGCCGTCGCGCCGTGGGTGCGGATATAGGTCTCCTTCCCGAGTTCTGCCGGAAGTTCGGCTGCGTAGAGCTTCTCGATCCACGTTCCTCCGACCTGGCCGGCGTGGGAGAGGACAGCGGCCTGTTTGCGCGCCAGCACTTCGCTGACGTCGATGGTCGTGGTGATGCGTCCTTCGATGTGCGCGAGTTCGGCCGAGAGTTCGGGGTCCGGAAAGGGATCGGGGAGACCTGCACGCAGCACCGCGTTGCGGATGTGCCGCCAGTACGTGGTCCCCATGGCGACGTTGTAGCGACGCACGGGAATACCTGCGATGTCGATGGCACGGTGGGTGACTCGGGCTGTGTGCAGTTGGTCGGGGTGCCGGTAGGGGGCGTCGGGATCGTAGGTCACCATGACCTGTGGCCGAAAGTGGTCGATGAGCTCGGCGAGGCGGCTCGCGGCGGTGTCGGTGGGGATGTTGCAGAACACATCGGGCTCATGACGCAGCTCCCATTCAGGCATGCCCGAATCGTGATAGCCGAGGAGTTCGAGGTCATTCACACCCAGATGCCCGCAGGCGGTTTTCAGTTCCGCGACGCGAGTGACGGCCACCGCAGCCGGGTCGTGGCCGGCCTCGCCGGGTTCCACACCACCGGCTCCCTTGCCGAACTCCCCATTGGTGCAGGTGACAAGGACCGTGCGGACGCCCTGACGGGCGTAGTGGGCGAGAACTCCTCCGGTGTTGGTGGATTCCGGGCCAGGATGGGCATGCACAGCCATGAGTACCAGGTCCTGCGGGGTTGTCATCACCCTGGGATCCTTCGTTCGAGGCGTGTCTACGGCGTCACCGAGTCTACGGTCCCGTCAGGTGAACGGCGGGGCGCCCACTGCGGGTTCAGGAGGTCCGGCTATCCCGCACAGACGCTGTCCGGCGAGGCTTCCGGCACCCGCATCCGCGGGTTTCCGGCCATTTCTCAGGTATCCACCGGCCTGTACACTCGAGTGGACAAGCAGGGGCTTGAGGGGAGGTCACCGAGTATGAACACCACCGCGTCGGGCGATACTTCCGGGGTCTGGCTTGCCAGCACGGTGTGGAATCTTCTGGAAGAGAAATACGGTCAGGGGAACGTACCTTCCGTCAGAAAACTCACCCAGCACATTCGCGAAGCCAATAGCGGTGCCACGATCTCGCACGGCCACGTCCACAACATTCTGAGCGGCGACGCGACCAATATCACGGACAGAACAAGAGAGATGCTCGCGAGATTCTTCGGGCTGCCTCCCTCGCGCTTCGTTCCCGCCAACGACACTGCCTCCGCCGGGGGCGGGCAGCAACTGGAAGAATCACTGGCTTTTCGTTTTTCGTCCTTGCAGCCAGAGGAACTTGCGGCGATCGAAAAAGCCCTCCGGATGGTCAAGGAGCAAGAGAAGGGCGGCGGAGGATAGGTGCCGGCGAAGACGTGTCGCACATTCCGATCGGGGAGAGATGAGCCGACGGTGTCCGCAGACACAAGGAAAGGGGAAGATCGTCACTCATAAGCATGTGCGGGCCATTACGGAGAAGCTCATCGCGCGGCTCCCCGAACTTCCCCAGCCATGGGATGTCGAAACGCTGTGCCGCGCGTTGGAACGCACCCGGGGCCGCCCGCTGACGTTGCACCCCGTGGACCTGCCGGCCCTGCCCTTCGGGATGTGGTACGCCGACGGGGCGGGTGACCACATCTTCTACCGCTCGTCGGCGGCCGGGTACTACCGGGACCACATCATTCTGCACGAGATCTGCCATATGCTCGCCGGTCATGGAATAGCACCTCAAGACCTGGCACAGGACCCGAGTCCGGCGAATCCTGCCGTCGGTGGACACAGGGCGAAGAGCAAGGCGTGCAACAACTCCGAGGAAGCACTCGCGGAGACGTTCGCTTCCATGGTGTTGAAGCTCGCAGGCCAGATGAAGCCCAAGGGAGTCAGCGCGGTGGAGCGTCGGGCAGAGGAACTGTTGGGAGCCGCTGGTGCATGACGTTCCGCACTGGGTCGAGACCCTGCGCGGGGTCATTCTCCTCGTCGTGTGGGCCGTACTGGTCCTGCGCGTCCCGGCCCTCTGGCGTCCGCGCCAACGACCGGTCTGGATCGTGCTGTTGGCCCTGGTGACGGGTTCGGTGATGATTCAAGCCCCGGTGGCGGAGTGGATCGATGGCGTGACCGGGGTCGCCAAGGCGAGCGAACTCGCCGTTGCCCTGGTGGCGCTGACCGATTTCGCAGCCGTCTGGTGGTTCGCGGTGGTGCTGCACATGGCAGGCCACTCCGCCCCCGCGTGGCTGCGCCGTGCACCGGTGGTGTGTGCGGCGGCCATGGCCGTTCTCGCCGTTGCCTTCTTCATCGTCACTCCCGCCCCTGACCGCTTCGGGGAGCAGGCCCACGGATGGTGGCTCGGCTACGCGGCCGTCTGGATCCTCTACGGCGCGATCACGGCGGTGGGAGCGGCCGCCATCCTCTGGCGGCACGGCATCACCATGCGGAGCCCTGTCCTGCGCATCAGCGTGCTGGCGCTCGCCATCGGCACCAGCGCGGAACTGCCGTACCTGGCGGTCCGCGCCGTACGGTGGTTCACCCCCGAGGCTCCGCCGGCGCTCGCTCTGGTGGGCTTCTGGTGCTCCTTCGCGCGCTTCGTGCTCGTCGCCCTCGGGTGCTCGCTGGCCGCGGTCGAACCGCTGAGAAGAGCGTTCCTGTACTGGTACCGCAGACAGCGCCTCCGCGGTCTGTGGCTGCTGCTTCGTCAAGCGACGCCCGAACTCGTGGTGACGCCGCCGCGGTCGCGCGTATCGGACCTGCTGACGTTCGAGAACGCCTGGGAGCAGCTCCACCAGAGGGTGATCGACATACGCGACAGCATCGCCCTTCTGCACGACGGCTGGGCATCGCCCCAGCTCTCGCGGCAGGCCTCGGAGTACGCGGCCGAGGCCGGACCCCGTGGACGGGAGCGCCTCGTCGCGACAGCCTGCTGGATCGAGGCCACGCGACGGGACGCGGCGGCGGGCGCACCGAAGCTCCACCACGAACTCGACAAGGACCTCCTCCCTGAAGTGCATGCCAGCGAATCGACGGTGCACCGGGAGACGCGTCACCTCCTACGGCTCCACCGGGTGCTCCGGTCCCGCACCGTGGACGCGTTCGCCGAGGGGGTCCGGCAGGGGACATCGGCGGACACCACTCCGTAAGCCGCATCCCGGGCCTCGCCACGTGGGGACTCCGCCGTTCCCGCTCAGCGAGGCTCCCGCCGGGTCCGCGAGCGCAGCGCTGTCCATTGACTGTCCAATGGACTTGACGGCAGAGGGGTCACTCCCTAGCGTTGACGCTGCGGGCGCGACCTTGAACCCCAAGGGAAAAGTGTGGAGTTCGGCATCTCGCAAGAGGTGCAATGGGCCATATCTCCATGACTCCTTCACCCCATGAGTGGTCGCTGAGGCCCCGACCAGGGCTGTTGGTTCCCCGAGCACACGGGGGTTGCTCGGGGGCCCACCGCCCCCCGCGGAGCCGGTCGTCCAATGGACCGGTGCACCCCGCCGATCAGAGCCGTCGCAGGCAGGGAGTCCCCGCTCAACCGCTCACCCCGGTTATCCGTATCGCCCGTCGGCGAGGTCATCTCCTGCGCGGCGTCGGCCGGGCCCGCCGGGACGGAACCCCATCACGCACCAGGGCCGGGGGCGGTGATCCGCCCCCGGCCCTCGCGACTGACAACTCCCGACCCTAGAGGAAGGAGTTGATCTCGATCGTCTCGGTACGGCCCGGGCCGACCCCGATCGCGGAGACCGGGGCGCCGGACATCTCCTCGAGCGCCCTGACGTACGCCTGGGCGTTCTTCGGCAGGTCGGCGAAGGTCTTGGCCTTCGAGATGTCCTCGGACCAGCCCGGCAGCATCTCGTAGATCGGCTTCGCGTGGTGGAAGTCGGTCTGGCTGTACGGCAGTTCCTCGACCCGCTCACCGTCGATCTCGTACGCCACGCAGACCGGGATCTGCTCCCAGCCGGTCAGCACGTCGAGCTTGGTCAGGAAGAAGTCCGTCAGGCCGTTGACGCGGGTCGCGTAGCGTGCGATAACCGCATCGAACCAGCCGCAGCGGCGGTCACGGCCGGTGGTCACACCGCGCTCGCCACCGATGCGGCGCAGCGCCTCACCGTCGTCGTCGAACAGCTCGGTCGGGAAGGGGCCGGCGCCGACGCGCGTCGTGTACGCCTTCAGAATCCCGATCACCCGAGTGATCTTCGTCGGACCCACGCCGGCGCCGGTGCAGGCGCCGCCCGCGGTCGGGTTCGACGAAGTGACGAAGGGGTACGTGCCGTGGTCGACATCGAGCAGGGTGCCCTGGCCGCCTTCGAAGAGGACGACCTTGCCCTCGTCGATGGCGTTGTTCAGGATCAGCGTGGTGTCGGCGACATAGCCCTGGATCCGGTCCGCGTAGCCGAGGAGTTCCTCGACGACCTGGTCGGCGGCAATGGCACGGCGGTTGTAGAGCTTGGCCAGGATCTGGTTCTTGAAGTCGAGGGCCGCCTCGACCTTTTGCTGGAGGATCGACTCATCGAAGAGGTCCTGGACCCGGATGCCGACACGGTTGATCTTGTCGGCGTACGCCGGGCCGATGCCGCGCCCGGTCGTACCGATCTTCCGCTTACCGAGGAACCGTTCCGTCACCTTGTCGACGGTCGTGTGGTACGGCGTGATCAGATGAGCGTTGCCGCTGATCAGCAGCTTGGAGGTATCGACCCCACGCTCGTTCAGCCCGCTCAGCTCGGAGAGCAGGACCGCCGGGTCGACGACAACGCCGTTGCCGATCACCGGGGTGCATCCCGGGGAGAGAATCCCGGAGGGGAGGAGATGCAGCGCGTATTTCTGATCGCCGACGACGACCGTGTGGCCGGCGTTGTTGCCGCCCTGGTAGCGCACCACATAGTCCACGGAGCCACCGAGCAGATCGGTGGCCTTCCCCTTGCCCTCATCACCCCACTGAGCGCCGAGCAGCACAAGTGCGGGCACAGGCGTACACCCCTTCCGGGCGGGGCATGTCCAACGTGCACGGCGGCGATCGCACGGCGTTTTTCAGCGCGCGCCGTCACCAGAGCCGTCGAACCGGTGCCCCGGATAGACGAAGCCCCTGGCGCAACAGCGACAGGGGCTCTTGCACCGAGAGATTACCTGAGGAAGGACCGAGGTGTCGGCACAGCGTCATGGGCACCCTCCCCCAGACTCCGTCCGGGGGCACCCCCTGCTCATCGTCATCGATCCGGTCGCCCGTCGCATCGACGGCGAAGCCGTACGGATCGCGAAAGATGTTCTGTGCGCGGGCGCGACCGCGAAAATCTGCCTGCCGGACGGGCCGGAGGAAGTCGCGCGGGCGCTGTCCCGGCGGGGCAGCCGCCGGCCGGTGCTGGTGGGCGACGACTCGGCGCTGCTGCGGGCCGTCTCGATGCTGCACCGGGAGCGGACGCTGACCGACGCGGCGCTGGCGATGGTCCCGGTGGGTGCGTCGTCTGCGGCGGTCGCGCTCGCCCGGACGCTGGGGGTGCCGACCGGGCCGGTGGCGGCGGCGCGGGCCGTACTCGACGGGGTGGACCGGCGGCTGGATCTGCTGCTGGACGACAGTGACGGAGTGGTGCTCGGCGGGCTGCGCATCCCGGCGCTCGCGCCCGGCGCAGGCAAGGACGGGCACCGGCCGTGGTGGGCACCGGGACTGCGGACGTGCCGCTCGCTCGTACGGAGCCTGGCGGGGCCGGGCCACGCGGAGCGCGCCGGTGCAAGCTCTCCCGCCGACCCGGCCGACCCGGGCTCCTCGCCCTTCGCCGACGAGACTGTGCCCGTCGAAGGGCCGCAGGCTCCGCTCGGCGGGCGTCTCTCCCGTGACCGCGGCCCCCACCGGCTCCGGGTGGAAGCCGATGGAGTGCTGCTCGTCGATCTGGACCAGCCGGTCGAGCGGGTGTCGGTGACGACCTCGGGACCGGATGCGGAGGACGACGGGTACGCCCGGGTCGTCGTGGAGCCGAGCGCGGACGGCGCCGGGAGCGTGCCGCTGACCGCGCGGGCGCGGACGATCACCGTGTCGGGCGCGGATTTCCGCTACCGCGCCGACGCGCTGGTGGGCGGCCCCGTCCGGACCCGTACCTGGACCGTCCACCCGGGCGCCTGGCGGCTGACCCTCCCCCGATGACCCCCGGCGACCGCCCCGGCGGACCCACGCGGGGTGCGGGAAGCCGGGGCGCGGCGCGGGGAGAGCCTGGACGCGGTGCGGGGAGAGCCGGGACGCGGCGCCGCGGTCGGACCGGGAGACCGGCAGTGCGCTCGCGCTGGGCCTCGCCATCGGCTGCACGGGCATCCGTTCGCGGGCGTCGCGGCGGCGCCGCACAGCCCACCGAGAGCGCACGGCTCGCCAGGGGGCCGGCGGGCGCGGCGCTCGGCCTGGCCTTCGTACTGCGCGCCGCCGGGGACGCGTCCACCGACGACGGCTCCTCGCCGCTGGTGTGGCTCTCCCCGCTCGGCTGGGCCCAGAACGTCCGCCCGTTCGCCGGTCACCCCTGGTGGGCCCTGCTGCTGATCGCCGCCCTCACGGCGGTGGCGGTCTGTACGGCGTACGCCCTCGCGGGCCGCCGCGACCTGGGCGCGAGCTTCCTGACGTCCCGGCCGGGACCCGCGGCCGGCCGGCTCGGCAGCGCGTACGGTCTCGCCTGGCGGCTCCAGCGCGGCACGCTCTTCGGTGCCGTGCCGGCGGCGCCCGCGGCCTGGGGCGTGGTCGGCGCGAGCCTGGGGCGTGGTCGGCGCGAGCCTGGGGATCGGCTGGGTCGGCCCGCGCTCCAGCTCCCGCAGTGGGCCAGGAATCTCTCGCCCTTCGGTCATCTGCCGAAACTCCCGGGCGGGGAGTTCGGCGCGACTCCGTTCCTCTGGCTGCTCCTGCTGACGCCGTGGCCACCACGGCCGGTCCGGCCGCCTTCCGCCGCCGTGACATCGGCTGAGACGCGTCCGGTACACGTGCGGCGCCCGGCTCCTGGCGAGCCGGGCACCACACCGGCCTCTCCCTGCGCGGCTCGCCTGCGAGTCAGAACTCGACGAGGAGTTCCTCCGGACCGCGGATCACATAGCCCGGCTTCCACCTCGGCTCCGCCACGAGCCGCAGGCCCGGCGCGCGTTCCAGCAACGCTCCGAAGGAGGCCGCGAGTTCGATACGGGCCAGCGGCGCGCCCAGGCAGAAGTGGATGCCCCCGCCGAACGTGAGATGCGGATTGTCGGTGCGGGCGAGGTCCAGACGGTCGGGGTCGGCGAAGCGGGCCGGGTCACGGTTCGCGGAGCCGAAGAGCAGCGCGACCTCCGCACCGCGCGGCACGGCCACCCCGCCCACCTCGATGTCGTCCAGCACCCACCGCTCGAACATCTGGAGCGGGGTGTCGTACCGCATCAGCTCCTCGACAGCGGTCGGCAGCAGCGCGGGGTCGGCGCGCAGAGCGGCCAGTCGGCCGGGGTGGCGGAAGAGCGCCAGCCAGCCGTTGGCGGTGGTGTTGACCGTCGCCTCGTGGCCCGCGTTCAGCAGCAGCACACAGGTGGAGACCATCTCCTGCTCGCTGAGCCGGTCACCCGACTCGTGGGCGGCGATCAGCGCGCTGATCAGGTCCTCCCCGGGCGACTTCCGGCGGACGGCGATCAACTCGCGGAGGTAGGCGGAGAATTCGAGCGAGGCCCGTACGGCCTTCCGCGCTGTCTCCTCCGCAGGGTTCAGCTCGAACATCCCGATGATGTCCGCCGACCACGGCCGGAGCAGCCCCCGGTCCTCGCGCGGTACGCCGAGCATCTCGGCGATCACCGCCACCGGGAGCGGCTCCGCCAGACGCTCGACGAGGTCTCCGCCGCCCTCCGCGCGCATCTCGTCGACCAGTTGCCGGGCCAGCAGTTCCACGCTCGGGACCAGCCGTTGGACCCTGCGCGGTGTGAAGGCCTTGGAGATCAGACGCCGGATACGGGTGTGGTCCGGGGGCTCCAGGTCCAGCAGGCCGTGTCCGACGAGGACATGGAACGGCTCGTGCTCGGGCGGCGGCACGGGCTGCCCGAACTCCTCGTGCGTGAAGCGGTGCAGATACGTCCGCCCCAGCCTGCGGTCCCGCAGCAGCGCGCTGACATCGGCGTACCGCGGGATCAGCCACTGGCCGGTGGGCTCGAAGAAGTGCGCGCGGCCGCTCTCCCGCAGCGCCGCGTAGGCGGGGTACGGATCCGCGACGAAGGCGGGGGACCACGGGTCGAAGGCGGGCTCTGCTGCACTCATGGCCAGACGCTACCCGCCAGGGGTCACCAGTCCGATCTCGTAGGCGAAAACGGCCGCCTGGGTGCGGTCGCGCAGCCCCAGCTTCACCAGGATCCGGCTCACATGGGTCTTGACCGTCGCTTCGGTGACCATGAGCCGGGTGGCGATCTCCCCGTTCGACAGGCCCTGGGCGATGAGCGCCAGCACCTCCGTCTCGCGCTCCGTCAGCACCTCGATCCGGTCCATACGGGGTGCGCGCGGGGCTCCGAGGCGGGTGAACTCGGCCAGCAGCCGCTTGGTGACGGTCGGGGCGAGCAGCGCTTCGCCCGCGGCCACGACCCGTACGGCGTCGGCGAGCTGGCGCGCCGAGGCGTCCTTGAGGAGGAAGCCGGACGCGCCCGCGCGCAGGGCCTCGAAGACGTACTCGTCCAGGTCGAAGGTGGTGAGGATCAGGACCCTCGCACCGTCGTCGTCGGGCCGCTCCTGGACGATCCTGCGGGTGGCCTCCAGACCGTTCATACCGGGCATCCGGATGTCCATCAGGACCACGTCGGGACGGAGCGAGGCGACCTGGCCGACCGCCTCGCGGCCGTCCGCCGCCTCGCCCACCACCTCGATGTCGGACTGGGCGCCCAGCAGGACGGAGAAGCCCTCGCGGACCATCAGCTGGTCGTCGGCGATGAGCACCCGGATCGTCATACGAGGTCCCCCTCGGCGCCCCGCCGGCCGGCCGGCTGGCCCGCCGACTGATCCGCAGCCGGGTGGGCTGCCCGGTCGGCTGTCCGGTCCACTGCCGGGTTCGCGCGCTGGTCCGTCAGTTGCTCGGCCGGAAGAAACGCCGCGACCTCGAAGCCGCCGTCGGGCGTGGGCTCGGCGGTCACTTCGCCGCCGAGCATCGAGGCGCGCTCCCGCATGCCCATGACGCCGTGGCCCATCCCGGGGGACGGCTGGACCTTCCCGGTCGGCGGGGTGTTGACGATCCGCAGACCGACCCCGGTGAGGACGTAGGCGACCTCGACGCGGACCTGCGAACCGGGCGCGTGGCGCAGGGCGTTGCTCAACGCCTCCTGGATGATCCGGAAGGCCGACAGCTCCACCCCCTGGGGCAGTGGCCGCTGGGCGCCGGTCCTGGCGATCTCGACGGAAAGGCCCACGGCCCGTACACCGTCGACGAGTTCGTCCAGCCGGGAGAGGTCGGGCTGCGGGGCGTCGGGCATACCGGTGTCGTCCGGGCTCTCGAAGCGCAGCACGCCCAGTACGCGACGCAGTTCGGCCAGCGCCTCGACCGCGCTCTGCCGGATGGTGGAGAAGCTCTTGGTCAGCTCCTCGGGCGGGTCGGAGACCCGGTACGGCGCGGCCTCGGCCTGGATGGCGATCACGGACATGTGGTGGGCGACGACATCGTGCAGTTCGCGGGCGATACGGGCGCGCTCCTCGAGGAGGGTGTGCTGGCCGCGGACGTCGGCGACCAGCGTCTCCTGCTCGGCGACCTCGCCACGGGCCACCGACCAGCCCCGTGCGGCGACGGCGATGGCGAGAGTGAACGCGGCGAAGACGGCCATCGGGACCCCGCTGCCGTCGAAGGCGTCAGGAGACAAGCTGTGCAGGCCACCCAGGACGACCACCGAGATCAGCCACATCTCGAAGGCCACGAGGGGCCTGGACCGCAGCACCACCAGCACCATCACCCCGAGGTGGGCGAGGACTCCCGGCCCCGGCCACGTCCAGGAGAGGGAGATGAGAGCGGTGATGGCCAGGGACAGCCACCAGGCGCCCACGGGGCGGAGGAGAGCCACGAGGAGCGGGGCCGTCTGAACCAGCGCCATGCCCAACGTGACGAGGCCACTGGACGACCAGCTCTGATACGTCGAGGCGTCGAGCAGGGCCACGAAGAGGGCGAAGGCCACGACCGTGGCGTGCGGCAGCCAGCGCACACCGATCCGGTCGAGCCTGGGGTGGCGGGCGACGCGTTCGGGGCGCAGCGGCAGCAGCGGGCGGAAGGCCCAGGCGGGCCGGAACAGGTCCTCGCGCAGGGTCTGCCAGACCGCGCGGGCTATGCGGGACTCGGTCCACGCGGATGTCGTCGTCTCGTTCACGCTGAGCACGCTACGCAGTTCGGGGCCCCACGTCGTCACCGGTGCAGCTGACGTCCTCGCGTCCGTCTCAAGGATGACGGGGGTGCCTGCAAGGGCGGTGCCACGCAGACGGTTTCACGTACGGGGCTACAGGCGGGGGCTACGGGCGGGCGGGCTTCAGCACAGCCGGGGCGGTGCTTCGAGCGGGGTATCACGGTGTGGCTCGACGAGTGAGCCGTCCGATCTCCTCCGCGACGGTACGGGCGGCGGGGGCGACCGGGTCGATGAGCGGGAAGTGCCCGACCCCGTCGAGCAGGACCAGCCTGGTCTGCCCACCCTGCCCACCCTGCTCCCCCTGCGCACCGGTCTTCCCGGCGGCCTCGGCGAAGGCGAGCGCGACCTCCGGCGGAACGTCGGCGTCGGTGGCGCCCTGCACGATGGTGGTGGCGATGCCGGTGGGGAGCAGGGCGGCGGGGTCGGCGTACGGCCGGCGCGCCGCGTAGTGCCGCGGTCCGCCGAGGAACTGCACGACGGCGTCGGAGCACACGCGCAGCCGCCGGGCGGCGGCGAAGTCCGCGATGGGGGCGAGGGCGACGACACCGAGGACGGGTGGAGGCGACGCTCGGTACCAGGGGGAGTCGGCGGGCAGCCGGTGCCGGGCGGCGGCCCACAGGGCGAGCTGGCCGCCTGCGGAGTGTCCGGTGATCACAACGCGCGCGGGATCGACGCGCCCGCACGGCCCGGAGCCGACGAGCTCCGGAATACGGTCGAGCGCCAGCGCGACATCGTCGAGCGTCTCGGGCCAGCGGCCCGCCCGGGGTACGGACCCGGACGGCTCCGGACGGCTGCGCGCCTGGCCACGGCGGTATTCCACGGAGGCGACGGCGAAGCCGTACCCGGCAAGGTGTGCCGCGAACGGCGAGACGTGCCCGCGGTCGTACGGCGCGCGCCAGGCCCCGCCGTGCAGCAGAACCACGAGCGGCGCCGGCCCTTCGCCGCCGCGTGGTGCGTAGAGGTCGACGACCTGGTCCGGATGCTCGCCGTACGCGACGACGGCGTCGCACGGTACGGGCGCGTGCCCGAGCGCGGACGCCATCTCGGCGTCCCCGGCAGCGATCACACCGGCCTCGGACGGAACCGCGGATCCACGCGAACCGGCCCCGGACGAAACAGCAGACCCACCCGAACCAGCGCCGAACGAAACAGCAGACCCACCCGAACCAGCCCCAGACGAAACAGCAGACCCACCCGAACCAGCCTCCGGCTCCTCCTTCCGGCCGGACGCTCCCGGCCGGAAGGAGGAGCCGATGCCGTACGCCCGGTCCGGCTCCGGAGTCCGCACCCGTCAGGCACCTCTCTCGGCGGAGCCGAGGATCGCTCCCAGCACGCGGGCAGCGCGCTCCGCGTCGGCGAACGACGTGTAGAGCGGGGTGAATCCGAAGCGGAGGACGTCCGGGCGACGGAAGTCGCCGACGACGCCGCGGGCCGTCAGCTCGCGCATCACCTCGTCCGCGCCGGAACATCGGAGGGCGACCTGGCTGCCGCGCTCCGCGTGCGCGGCGGGCGTGATGGACTCGACCCGCCCGGACGGCGCGTAGCGCGCCACGCAGTCCAGGAAGAAGTCCGTCAGCGCGAGGCTCTTCTCCCGTACCGCCTCGATCGAGACCCCCTCCCAGACCTCCAGCGCCGCCTCGAGGGCGAGCATGGAGAGGATGTCCGGCGTGCCGACCCTGCCCCGGACGGAGCCGTCGGCCGGGGCGTACGAGGGCGCCATGCCGAACGGGTCGGCGTGCGAATTCCAGCCGGGGAGCGGGGAGTCGAAGCGCGGCTGGTGGTCGCGGCGCACGTACAGATAGGCCGGGGCGCCCGGCCCTCCGTTGAGGTACTTGTACGTGCAGCCGACCGCGAAGTCGACCTCATGGGCGTCGAGCCCGACCGGCAGCGCGCCCGCGCTGTGGCAGAGGTCCCACACCACCAGAGCGCCCGCCGTGTGGGCCGCGGCCGTCGTGACGGGCAAGTCGTGGAGCCGCCCGGTGCGGTAGTCGACATGGTTGACCAGCACGACGGCCGTGCGCGGGCCGATCTCGGCGGGCATGTCCCCGGGCGCGACCGCCCGGATGCGGCAGCCGGTGAGCCGGGCGGCGGACTCGGCGATGTACCCGTCGGTGGGGAAAGTCGAGGCGTCGACCAGCACTTCGTCCCGCACGCCGTTCCGTACGCCGTCCTGTGGGTCGTCCCCGTCACCACGGTCACCACGGTCGCTGCGGTCGCTGCGCCGAGGAGGAGCCATGCGCCCGCTCCCCGCGGCCGCATTCGCCTCCGTCGCTTCCGCACTCGCTTCCGCTTCCGCTTCCGCACCGCCCCGCGCCTGAGCGATCCGCACCGCCGCGACGACCGCCTTGAAGACATTGACGCTCGTGGAGTCCCCCACGACGACCTGCCCCGGCCCCGCCCCGATGAGCGGCGCGATCCGGTCACCGATCCGCTCGGGCGCCGTCCACCAGCCGCTCTCCTCCCAGGACCGGATGCGCAGCTCGCCCCACTCGCGCTCGATGACCTCGGCCATCCGGCCGGGGACGCTGCGCGGCAGCGCACCGAGCGAGTTGCCGTCGAGGTAGGTCACGCTGTCGTCGACCGCGAAGCGGTCACGGATTCCGGCAAGCGGGTCCTCGGCGTCCATCCGGCCCGCCCGGACAGCGAGAGCCCCCGCCGCGGCGGCTCCGTCACCGCGCCTCTCCTCCGCGGCGGCTCCGTTTCCGAGTCCGTTTCCGGCTTCGTTTCCGCCGTCGGAGCCGAGTCGGCCGTCGGCGCCGGTGCGCACCTCAGACATGGCTGCGCGCCGTCCACAGCTCGGGGAAGACGTTCTTCTGCGCCCGCTTCTCCAGCCAGGCCACACCCGCCGAGCCGGCCGTACCCGTCTTGGCGCCCATCGCCCGCCGGGTCGCGACGAGATGGTCGTTGCGCCAGCGCCACACCAGCTCGGCGACCTCGGTCAGCGCCTCGCCCAGCCGGACCAGTTCGCTGTCCTGCGGGCCGGAGTAGATCTCCTGCCAGGCCCTCTCGACGGCCGGGGCGGGCTCGTACCGCTCGGCCGGGTCGCGGTCCAGCACCTCGGCCGGGATGGCATGCCCCCGGCGGGCGAGCAGCCGCACCACCTCGTCGTACAGGCTGGGTTCCGTGAGCGCCTTCTCCAGCTCCGAGTGCACCCGTGGCGCGCCCCGGTGCGGTACGAGCATCGAGGCGGACTTCTCGCCGAGCAGGAACTCCATCCGCCGGTACATCGCGGACTGGAACCCCGACCCCTCACCGAGCGCGCTCCGGTAGGAGTTGAACTGCCCCGGGGTGAGATGCGCGAGCGGCTTCCAGGAGGCGTTGAGCGACTCCAGCTCGTAGGTGGAGCGCTGGAGAGCGGCCATCGCGACGGGAAGGTCGTCCTGGCGCAGGCCCTCGGCGGCGGTCTGCCACTCGTGCACGATCACGGTGAACCACAACTCCATGACCTGGGTGGTGACCAGGAAGACCATCTCTCCGGGGTCGTCGGAGAGCGGGTGCTGGAGGTGGGTGAGGACGTCCGCCTGGACGTAGTCCTCGTACGGCGTCGTGCCCCCGTCGCCGATGTTGAAATTCGGGGCGAGCTCCGGGGTCCCCGGTCCGGATACGGACGCGTCGGGCTGTTGCGACATCACTGTCTCCTCGGTACTACGTGCTACCGGGTAGCGGTCCGCCCCTTCCTCTCGGCATCGGAGCCCCGGTCCCCTCGTGGGGCCCATCCTCTCCCGCGATCGGGATAGTGGGCCCTCAGCGCATCATCCGTGCTGCGCGCGCCGTACTGCAAGGGCCCGCCCGGGCGACAAGCCGCGGGCGGGCCCGGCGGGCCGGCGGCGGTGAACCGGCCGGCCCGGGTGCGTTCCGTACTGATCAGGTGAGGGTGTCCGCGGCCGTCGGGGACGACTCGCGCAGGAAGGTCGAGCAGCGCTCGTACTCCTCCTGCTCGCCGATGGCCTGCGCCGCACGCGCCAGGGCGTGCAGTGCGCGCAGGAAGCCGCGGTTCGGCTCGTGCTCGAACGGCACCGGTCCGTGCCCCTTCCAGCCGGCGCGGCGCAACGCGTCGAGCCCGCGGTGATAGCCGGTACGGGCGTACGCGTACGACTCGACGACCCGCCCACCCTCGAAGGCATCATCGGCGAGCTGCGCCCAGGCCAGGGAGGAGGACGGGTACTTGGCGGCGACCTCGGCCGGAGGCGCGCCTGCGGCGAGCAACTCCAGCGGTTCCGGATCGTCGGGCAGATGGGTCGGGGGCGGTCCCCCGAAAAGGTTCTCGTGAATGGCCATGGGTTCCAGTCTGCCTGCACCGGACCGGATGGGTCGATCAGGATGCCTTCGAAGCGGGCGTGCCGGGGTCGAGCGGGGGTGAATTGACCGCGCAGTACATATGGCACTCCGCACGGCAAGGTCCGGGGGCCTCGGCCTCCGCCTCTCTCTCCTCTTCCCCCTCGGCCGGCCGCGGGGGGGCCAGCACGTTGGACCGTACGGTCGACAAGGCGATGAGCGCGCCCAGCACCAGCACGCCCGCGCACATCGGCATGGCCCGGCGGAAGCTCTCCGCGAACTCCCCCGCCTGCCGGTAGGCCTCCGGCCCCAGCCCGGCGAGCAGCGGGAGCGCGGCCACCGCGAGCAGTCCGGCCGCACGCGCCACCGCGTTGTTGACCCCGCTGGCCAGGCCCGCGCGCCCCACCTCGACCGACGCGAGCACGGTCGCCGTGAGCGGAGCGACCAGCAGCACCATGCCCGCACCCATGACAAGCAGCGCTGGGAGCACATCCGCCCAGTACGACGCCCCTGGCCCCACCCGCGTCATCAGCAACATCGCTGTCGCGCAGAACAGCGGCCCCACGGTGAGCGGGATGCGCGGCCCGATGCGCTGTCCCAGCTCACCGGAGCGCGCGGACAGCAGCAGCATCATCAGGGTGGTGGGCAGCAAAGCGGTCCCGGCGGCGAGCGCCGAGTAGCCGAGGACGACCTGGAGCTGCAGCACGGTCAGGAAGAAGAAACCGCTGAATGCCGCGTACACGCACAGGGTCACGGCGTTGACGGCGGTGAACTGGCGGGAGGCGAAGATCCGCGGTGGCAGCATCGGGTTGTCGCGCCGCCGCTCCAGGTGGACGAAAGCGACCCCGAGCAGCACGCCGCCGAGGCCCGCGATCACCACGGCCGGGGATGCGCCCTGTTCGGGTGCACCGATGAGTGCGTACGTCACCGCGCCGAGCGACAGCGCGCCCAGTGCCGCGCCCGCGACATCGAAGCGCCCGTGCGCGCCGGGGTCCCGGGTCTCCGGTACGTGCCGCAGGGCCACCGGCACGCACAGGGCCGCCAGCGGCACGTTGATCAGGAATACCCAGCGCCAGCCCGGCCCGTCGACCAGCCAGCCGCCGAGAAACGGTCCGACGGCCGCGGCGACCCCGCCCAGCCCGGACCAGGCACCCACGGCCCGCGCCCGTTCGTCCGGATGGAAACTGGCCTGGATGAGCGCGAGTGAGCCGGGTGTGAGAAGCGCCCCGCCGATGCCCTGCAGGGCCCGCGCCACGATCAGCACCCCCGCGTTGGGTGCGAGTCCGCAGGCCGCCGACGCCACCGCGAACCACACGATGCCGATCAGGAAGACCCGCCTCCGCCCGAACCGGTCCCCGAGCGCCCCTCCCATCAGGATGAGCGAGGCGAGCGTCAGCATGTAGGCGTTGATGGTCCACTGCAGAACGGCCAGGTCCGCGTTGAGATCGGCGCCGATACGGGGCAGGGCGACATTGACGACGGTTCCGTCGAGCAGAGCCATCCCCGACCCGAGCACGGTGGTCAGCAGAATCCACCGCCCGGTGGCCTCCGACACCCGGATCGTGCCCGCGGCCCGCCCGTCCGTCGGCGGTGGCGTCCCGGCCGCGGGGGCCTGCCCTGCGGCAGGCCTGCGCGAGGAATCGCTCATACCCGAAAATCATCCTCGCGTCGGCCGGCCGCGGCCAGTCCGGCGACGACGTCGGACGCAGCGGGCCGGCGACCGCCAAGAACAGCGACCGGGCCCGGCACCTCGGGTGAGGTGCCGGGCCCGGTGCGGTCCTGGTGCGGTCCCGCCGCGGTACCGGTGCGGTCCGTACGGCCGGACCTCGAGGCCCGGAGGGTACGGAGCGCGCGATCCGCCTACTTCAGCTTCGTGCCCGTCGCGCGCAGGTTCGCGCAGGCCTGCGTGACGCGCTCGGCCATGCCCGCCTCGGCCAGCTTGCCCCAGCTGCGCGGGTCGTAGGTCTTCTTGTTGCCGACATCGCCGTCGACCTTCAGCACGCCGTCGTAGTTACGGAACATGTGGTCCGCGACCGGGCGGGTGAAGGCGTACTGGGTGTCGGTGTCGAGGTTCATCTTCACGACGCCGTTCTCCAGCGCGGTGAGGATCTCCTCCTCCGTGGAGCCCGAGCCGCCGTGGAAGACGAAGTCGAACGGGTCCTTCCGACCGGCCTTGGCGGCGATGCCGTCCTGGAGGTCGCGCAGCAGGTCGGGGCGGAGGACGACATTGCCCGGCTTGTAGACGCCGTGGACGTTGCCGAAGGACGCGGCCAGCAGGTAGCGGCCCTTCTCTCCCAGGCCGAGCGCCTCGGCGGTCCGCTCGACGTCCGCGACCGTGGTGTAGAGCTCGTCGTTGATCTCGTGGGTGACGCCGTCCTCCTCGCCGCCGGTCGGGGTGATCTCGACCTCGAGGATGATCTTCGCCTTCACGGCCTCGGCGAGCAGCTCCTGCGCGATGGCCAGATTCTCGTCGAGCTTCTCGGCCGATCCGTCCCACATGTGGGACTGGAAGAGCGGGTTCTGGCCGGCGGCCACGCGCTCCTGCGAGATCGCGAGCAGCGGCCGTACGTACCCGTCGAGCTTGTCCTTCGGGCAGTGGTCGGTGTGCAGCGCGATATTGACCGGGTACTTCTTGGCGACGATGTGCGCGAACTCGGCCAGCGCGACCGCGCCGGAGACCATGTCCTTGCTGTACTGGCCGCCCAGGAACTCCGCGCCGCCGGTGGAGATCTGGACGATGCCGTCGCTCTCCGCCTCGGCGAATCCACGGAGGGCCGCGTGGAGCGTCTGGGTCGAGGTCACGTTGATGGCCGGGTAGGCGAACTTGCCGGCCTTCGCCCGGTCGAGCATCTCGCCGTAGACCTCGGGGGTTGCGATGGGCATCTGTCCGCTCCTTGTGATGTGCGGGTGTGGGCTGGAGTTCCGGGGGATCCCCCGGTGAAACGCAGTGGCCCTGACCTAGGGGGCGACGTCATCGTCGCCCCCATCTTCCCAGACGCGGACGTTTGGTCCACCCGGCCTATACCCCATACGTGAAGAAGGGGCGGGCGGTTTCACGTGAAACCGCCCGCCCCTTGTTGAATTCGCAGGTCAGAGGCCTAGATCAGCCGCGCTGTAGGCCTGGTGGTACGGAAGTCCGGCCTCCGCGATCCGGGGCGCCGCGCCCCGCTCGACGATCACGGCGACACCGACGACCTCGGCGCCCTCCTCGCGCAGCGCCTCGACCGCGGTCAGCACGGACCCGCCGGTGGTGGAGGTGTCCTCGACCGCGAGCACCCGGCGGCCCTTGACGTCCGGACCCTCGATGCGGCGCTGCAGGCCGTGCGCCTTGCCCGCCTTCCGTACGACGAAGGCGTCGAGGTTGCGGCCCCGCGCGGCGGCGGCGTGCAGCATCGAGGCGGCAACGGGGTCGGCGCCCAGCGTCAGCCCGCCGACGGCGTCGTAGTCGAGGTCGGCGGTCAGATCGAGCATGACCTGGCCGACCAGCGGTGCAGCCTCCCCGTCGAGGGTGATGCGGCGCAGGTCGACGTAGTAGTCGGCCTCCTTGCCGGAGGACAGGGTCACCTTGCCGTGGACCACGGCCTTGTCCTTGATCTGCTGCAGCAGGGCGCCACGGACATCGGGGTTTACGGGGGTCGTGCCCCGGGAGAATGCTGCACTCATACGGATGAGACTAACCGGGTCGGCCCCGCAGACTGTCCGGCCCCACAGCCGGCCCGGCTCTACGCCCTGTCCTGCCCCTGTCCGGGCCGCGCAGCCCGTCCAGCCCGCCGCCGGCAGACGGCCCGGCTCTGCGGCTGTTCTGCTCTAGAGCCGACGCCACGTCCAGGTCGTGGCCATCTCCAGCGGCTCGACGGGGGTGACCAGCCGGGGGAGCGTATTGAGGCCGTTCGGCGGCCCGGACTGCGGCTCGACGCAGACCGCCTCGGCCTGCTCGTCGTAGACGACGACCCATTCGGCACGGCTGGTGACCTTCAGCTCCAGCTGATCCGGCCAGGTGAGCGTGACGTCCACACCGTCCGGCATACCGAAGCAGTCGTCCCACGGGCCGGGCCGCGGCTCGATGCGGCGGCCCGTCGGCAGATGGTTCTCCCCGCGCTCCTCCTGCCACGCGGGCGCGAAGCCGATCTCGGCGTCGGCGCCGCCGGTGCCGAGGTTCCGCAGGAACCAGGGGTGCCAGCCCGCCTGCGCGGGGAAGGAGTCGTCGATCGTCTCGACGCCCATGGTGAGGGTGAGGGAGTCCTCGGTGAGCTCGACGAGCTGAGTGACGCGACCGGGGTACGGCCACGGCTCGGCGAGGTCGTAGGTGAAGACGGCGGAGGTCTTCTCGGTACGGACCGTGCGCCACGGTGTGTCGCGTCCGGTGCCGTGGATCGCGTGCGGCGGGTTGTTCCGCGGCAGCTGGTGCCGTACGCCGCCGTTGCGGAACTTACCGTTCTCGACCCGGCCGCACCAGGGAACCATCGGGAAAGCACCGTACTTCGCGCCCTGCCGCAGCAGCTCCGTACCGCCGATCCGCAGCGAACCGATGCGACAGCCGAGGGCGGGCAGGACAGTCAACTCGGCGTCTCCGGCGCCGAGTCGCACGATGTCGCCGCGCTCCGGTTCCGTGACCTCAGGGGTGTCAGGGGTACTCACCCCTCGACCCTAGCCCTGGCTCCGGCCGGGCGCCGCGCCGGCCGCACTGGTGCCGTACGGGCCCGGCCGAGGCCAGGCCCGCCGGACGGCTTCACCGGCGGCGGCGCAGCATGCGGCCGATGACCACGGCCGAGGCGACGACCGCTGCCGCGGCGGGGGCGGCCCAGCGGAGGGTGGCGGTGGTGGACGCCGTATCGGGTGCGGGGAAGGGGGCGTACCGGCCGCGCGGCGGCGCGTGGTCCACCTCCTCGGCGCTGCGGCCGATCATCGTGCGGCGCGCGTGCGCGGCTTCGGCGGGCGGCTCGGACTCGAGCTCCTCCTCGTCGCCGGCGGCGAGGTCGGCTTCGGACAGATCGGCTTCGGACAGATCGGCCTCCGAGTGGTCGGCCTCGGCGCGCTCGCCCGGCGCGGGCGGCGGTTGCGGTTGCTCGGCCCCCGGGGCGGAGGCCGCTTCCTCCTCGGACCCGGCTGACGGGGCCTCGCCGTTCTTCGGGGTCTCGGCTTTCCCGGATGCCTCCGCGGGCCGTTTGCGGTCCCCGCTCTCCGGCGACGGGATGCCGGGAATGACGCGCTGGTTGTCGTCCCCGTCGTCCGTACCGATGGGGGAGGACTCCAGGCCCGTGGTCAGCTCCGCGGCGAACCGGTCCAGCAGGCGGCGGCCCGCCGCGGCGGACGCCGCCTCCCCCGCCTCGGGAAGCCGGCCCTCGCTGCGTACGGTCCCGGTGCACGACAGCACCGACCCGCCGTCCGCGGCGGACAGCCGCACGTTCAGCGTGAGCTTCACCCAGCCGCTGCCGCGTGCCTCCGTCCCCTCCCCTTCGACGGCGAGGTCGCCGCCGTCCTGCTCGGTGATGCGCAGACGACCGCGGTACGTGATGGTCGAGTGGCCGATGCGCAGCCGCATCCGGCCGACGAGCGCATCCGGCGCCGCGTCGGCGTCCCTCTGGAACCCCGGGACGCAGCGGGCGATGCGCACGGGGTCGGCGAGAGCCTGCCGCACGGTGTCGGCGGAAAACGGAACGAACACCTCATGCTCCATGGGTACCGAGCCTACCCAGCCATTCCGTTCCAGCACGTGAATCCCGACATCCGACGCTCCTCGCCCCTGCCGCTCCTCGCGCCCTCGCCCCTGCCGCTCCTCGCGCCGGGGGCCGTCAGTTCAGATAGCGCGGATGCATCAGGGTCGACGGGGGCAGGTCCCTGATCCGCCGGCGCTCGGCCGCACGCCCCGCCGTGCGCAGCGACGACGGGGTCAGCGAGCGCAGCCGCGGCGTGTCCGCCGGCAGAACCAGCGGCAGCGGCTGCCGCTGGCGGGCGGCGAGGACGAACCCCCAGTCCCGCGGAGCGACCGCCGCGTCCGAGGAGCGGTCCGGGCCGCCGGAAAAGCCCGAGAGCCGGCCGCCCACCCGGTACGGCGCCGTCCGCAGACCCACCGAACGGATCGTCGCGTCCACCGTCCAGAAGCCCTTCGGCCGCACGGACAGCGAGCCCGCGTGAACGGCGAGGCGGCCTCCCGGCGCCAGGACGCGCCGCGCGAGCCCGTAGAACTCCTGCGAATAGAGCTTCGTGCTCGGAGTGATCCCCGGGTCGGGCAGATCGGCGAGCACGACGTCGTACGGACGGTGACGCTCGCGGGCCGCGGTCCGCAGCCAGTCGAAGGCGTCGGCGGAGACCACGTGCGCCCGGCGGTCGCCGAAGGCGTCCCGGTTCAGCCGGGACAGCCCCGGGTCCGTACGGGCCAACCGCACCACTCCCGGGTCGAGTTCGACCAGCGTCACCGACTCCACGTCGCGGTGGCGCAGCACTTCGCGGAGGGCGAGACCGTCGCCACCGCCAAGCACCAGGACGCGGCGGTGCGGTCCGGCCATGGCGGGGTGGACGAGGGCTTCGTGGTAGCGGAATTCGTCGCGGCCACTGACCCGCAACCGCCCGTCGAGGAAGAGGGACAGCGAGCTGGGGCCCCGGCCGGGCAGGCTGTCGGCGTTCCGGTCGTCGCCGGCATTCCCCCTGTCCCCGCCGTCCCCACCGGCTCCGCCCTCCCTGTCACCGTTTTCCTCGGTCCCGCCCGTCAGGACGATCTCCTGCACCTCCGTCTTCTCCGCCACCCGCACGTCCGCCCCGTACACCGCCCGCCGCGCCGCACGCTCGAACGGATCGACGAGGACCGTGCCGGCCGCGAGGAGGGCCAGCACCAAAACGTTCACCCCGAGCAGCAGCCACCTCGCCCGACGGGTCAGATCGCGGCGGAACAGCCACAGCACCATCGCCCCGCCCGCCACCACGTTCACCGCACCGGTCAGCAGCGCACCCCTCAACTGCCCGAGCGCCGGCAGCAGAAGGAAGGGGAAGGCCAGCCCGCCGACGAGTGCGCCCACATAGTCCGCGGCGAAGAGATCGGCCACCGCGCCGCCCGCGTCCTGCTGCCGGATGCGCTGGATCAGCGTCATCAGCAGCGGCACTTCGGCGCCGATCAGCACACCGATCGCCAGCGAGAAGGCGACCAGCACGGTGCGCGACTGCCCGAACCAGGCGAAGCCCGCGTACAGCCCCATCGCCGAGGAGCCGCCCACTATCGCGAGCGCCGCCTCGATGAACCCGAAGCCGACCACGGGGCGCCGGCGCAGCCGCTTGGCGAGGAGCGATCCGATGCCCATCGCGAAGACCATCACGGACAGCACGACGGACGCCTGGGTGACCGAGTCACCGACCAAGTACGAGGCGAGAGCGACCAGTTCCAGCTCATAGACCAGCCCGCAGGCGGCGCAGACGAAAACGGCGCCGAGGACGAGGAAGCGGCCGATGCCGGCCGGTACCGGCAGCAGCGCCGGGCCGTGCGGCTCTCGCGGCGGAGCCGCACGCGAGACGCTGGACACCGGAGGCTCGATCATGCTGGGCACGCTACGTCAGACATATCTGCGGTTTCGTCAGCACACCTGAACGCACAGGGATTTCGGTGGGCGTTCGGTTCACGTTCGGGCCAGCGGGGGCCTCGCGCCGCCGCCCCCGAAACCTGCGGGGGGCCGGCGCAGGCCGACCTGCGTACGGGTCGCCACGAGTCGGCCCTCCTGCGGGTACGCGTGCCAGGTCCGCCACCGCAACTGCCCTTCGTGGCGCTGCGCGAGCATCGCGGTGAAGGCATGCGGGCTGCCCGGAAAGGTCCCGGCCAGACCGTGCGGGTGGTCGGACACCAGCTCGAGCAACTCCTGGGCACGTCGGGCGAAGGAGCTCTGCGAGAGCACCTCGACGCGCGCGCCGAACTCGTAGTCCCAGTTCCCTATGCTCTTGGCCACCCCCAGCGGGAGGGGAGTGCTGCTCCCGGGCATACAGGCCACCGTTTCCGAGCAGTTGCCCCGCTCGTCCTCGACGAGCACTTGGTGCGAGGCGCCGAGCAGCCTCAACTGCACCTCGGCGCCACCGAGTCGGAGGTCCATCACCGCGAGGGCCGGCTGCGGCTCCCTGCCCAGGGCCCAGGCGAGGTCGGTCGCACGGGTATCGGTATACGCCGTCTTGAGAGATTTGAGCATGGGTCGGCTCCGCAAACACGCGAGTGGATTGGTGGGCCGGCCCGCCCCGGAGGAGGACCAGGGAAGAGTTACGCTCGCCGGCTCGTGCCCACGTGGGTCGGTCCGGGGATACGGAATCATGAAATGAGCGGGGCTCACAGCCTTTTTACCCAACTTCGCCGGGTTTCCATCCCGTAGAGGGCCTCACGGTTCAACTGTTCAATGACGAAACGCCCGGCGGGCGTCGGAGCCCGCCGGGCGCATATGCACTCAAGCATGGGACAGATGCACAACCGCTGGTCAGATGCGATCGGCTGGCTCGGCGGCAGCGGGCGTTCGGCCCGCTGCCGCCGGGGGCGGGGGCGCCGGGGGGGGGGGGGGCGGGGGGCCGGGCGCCGGGGGGGGAGGGATAGGGAGAGGGGGGGGTGGGGGAAGAGGGTGGCGAG
>NZ_JBEXKU010000022.1:0-79185 GCF_040609575.1 Streptomyces sp. NPDC004647
GGGGGTGGGGGTGGCCCGGCACCTCGCCGCCCCCCGGGGCCCCCCCCTGCACCCGGGCGCCGCCTCGGGGCGGGGTTTGTTTGTCGGGGGGGTTCACGTGAAACCACGAACAACACAGCCCCTGTGTCCGTCCCGAGCGGTCATGTTTCACGTGAAACATGACCGCTCCGGCAGTATCAGCTCTGCGCCGACCACCACTCCTTGAGTGCCGCCACGGCCTCGTCCCGCTCCATGGGGCCGTTCTCCAGCCGGAGCTCCAGCAGATGCTTGTACGCCTTGCCGATCACCGGCCCCGGGCCCACCCCGAGGGTCTGCATGATCTCGTTACCGTCCAGGTCCGGCCGGATCGCGTCCAGCTCCTCCTGCTCCTGCAGCCGGGCGATGCGCTCCTCGAGACCGTCGTAAGCCCGTGACAGCGCCATGGCTTTCCGCTTGTTGCGTGTCGTGCAGTCCGAGCGGGTCAGCTTGTGCAGCCGGTCCAGAAGCGGCCCCGCGTCCCGTACGTACCTGCGGACCGCGGAGTCCGTCCACTCACCCGTGCCGTAGCCGTGGAACCGCAGATGCAGTTCCACCAGCCGGGAGACGTCCTTGACGAGATCGTTGGGGTACTTCAGCTTGAGCATCCGCGACTTGGTCATCTTCGCCCCCACCACCTCGTGGTGGTGGAAGGAGACCCGGCCATCGCTCTCGAAGCGCCGCGTCTTCGGCTTTCCGATGTCGTGCAGCAGAGCGGCGAGCCGCAGTACCAGATCCGGCTCCCCCTCCTCCAGAGCCATCGCCTGCTCCAGCACGGTCAGCGAGTGCTGGTACACATCCTTGTGCCGGTGGTGCTCGTCACGCTCGAGCCGGAGCTCAGGCAGCTCCGGAAGAACTCGGTCGGCAAGCCCGGTGTCGACCAGCAGTTTCAGGCCCTTCCTCGGCTGGGCTGCCAGGACCAGCTTGTTGAGCTCGTCACGCACCCGTTCCGCGGAGACGATCTCGATACGGTCCGCCATCGCCGTGATCGCGGCGACAACCTCCGGTGCGACCTCGAAGTCCAGCTGGGCGGCGAACCGCGCGGCCCGCATCATCCGCAGCGGATCGTCCGAGAACGAGTCCTCCGGGGCGCCCGGTGTCCGCAGCACCCGGGCCGCCAGATCCTCCAGGCCGTTGTGCGGATCGATGAACTCCTTCTCCGGGAGCGCGACGGCCATCGCGTTGACGGTGAAGTCCCGGCGGACGAGGTCCTGCTCGACGGAGTCTCCGTAGGACACGTCGGGCTTCCGGGACGTCCTGTCGTATGCCTCCGACCGGTACGTGGTCACCTCGATCTGGAACTCGCGAGGCCCCTCGCCGCCGTTTCCGGCGCGCTTGAGGCAACCGACCGTCCCGAAGGCGATGCCCACCTCCCACACGCTGTCCGCCCATGGCCGAACGATCTTCAGGATGTCATCGGGCCGGGCGTCCGTCGTGAAATCCAGGTCGTTGCCGAGCCGGCCGAGCAGCGCATCCCGTACCGAGCCTCCCACCAGGGCAAGCGTGTACCCGGCCTCCCGGAAGCGGCTGGCGAGGTCGTCGGCGACGGGAGAGACCCGCAACAGTTCACTCACCGCACGGCGCTGCACTTGGCTGAGCGCGTCC
The DNA here is from genome assembly GCF_040609575.1 of Streptomyces sp. NPDC004647. Classification (NCBI taxonomy): domain Bacteria; kingdom Bacillati; phylum Actinomycetota; class Actinomycetes; order Kitasatosporales; family Streptomycetaceae; genus Streptomyces; species Streptomyces sp. NPDC004647. The sequence continues at coordinate 1,621 of NZ_JBEXKU010000022.1, forward strand.
GTCGGCTGAGGGGTCTGCTGGGTCCGCGAAGTGTGGCTGTCATTGTTGGCGTTCGGCACAACAGAACAGAGTACGTGGCCGAGCCGCTCGGGGCCTCTCCGCTCCGATGGGCCGGGGCTCCCTTGCGATCATGTGGAGCACTCCCCAGCACTTAGCCGCAGCGGGCCTCGTTACCATTCGGGGACGCACATCCAACGACCACCACTGACGAACGAGGGACGGACGATAGCGTGGCCGAGGCGGCACAGTTCCAGGGGAGGCGATCCGCGTCTGCCCGCCGGTGGCTGCGGTGCGCGGTCGCCGCGCTCGTGGGAGGCCCGCTGCTCGCGGGCCTCCTGCAGATCCCCGCCGGCCCCCAGGCACAGGCCGACTCGAACGCCACCGGCTCACGCACCGTCGATGTCTCGATCGATTCGATGACTCCGGACTCCCCGGCCAAGAGCGACACGCTCACAGTCAAGGGAACCGTCACCAACGACGGCAGCTCCGCGGTCACGAACGCCCACGTCGGGCTGCGGCTCGGCCCGTCCCTCAACAGCCGGAGCGCGATCGACAGCGCCGCCCGGCGCACCGGGTTCTCGTACGGCGCCGACGGGCGGGAGGCAGGCGGTGAGCACACCGTCGAGATCGACAAGCTGCCGTCCGGTATTTCGCGCAGCTTCAGCCTCACCATCCCGGTGGAGGACCTGAACCTCGGCCGCGGCGGGGTCTACCAGCTGGGCGTCTCCCTTACCGGGCAGACACAGAAGCAGCCGTTCCAGCAGGTCCTGGGAATGGAGCGGACCTTCCTCCCCTGGCAGCCTTCGGCGGTCGAGCACAAGACTCGGATGAGCTTCATGTGGCCGCTCATCTCGTCCAGCCACCTCACCGCCCGGACCGACTCCGACGCCCAGCAGACCCCGATCCTCCGCGACGACTCCCTCGCCGCCGAGCTGGCGCCCGGCGGTCGGCTGCAGCAGATGGTGGCGCTCGGCAAGAACCTCCCGGTCACCTATGTGCTGGATCCGGACCTGCTGGCGACCGTCGACGCCATGACGAAGAACTACAAGATCGAGGGGCCCGACGGCACGACCACACCGGGCAGGAACCAGGCCGTCGCCAAGCAGTGGCTCAAGGACCTCCAGGACGCCGTGGACGACCATGAGGTCGTCGCCCTGCCGTTCGCCGACCCGGACCTCGCCTCCCTCGCCCACCGGGGCAAGGGCGTCTCCGCCGCACTCGGCCACCTCAAGCCCGCCACCGACCTCGCCTCGGTGACGGTGGAGACCATCCTCGGCACGAAACCCCGCACCGACTTCGCCTGGCCGGTGAACGGCGCCATCGACTCCTCGGTGATCGACGTCGCCACCTCCGCCGGTGCTCACAACGTCATCACCCGCAGCGACAGCCTCCGAGAGACCGGAGGCCTGCCCTACACACCCACGTCGGCCCGCCCGATCGGCGGCGGCAATACGGCTGTGTCGGCGGACGCCCGGCTCTCCACGGGCTTCCAGGGCGACATGTCGCGGGCGGAGGACTCCACGCTCGCCGTACAGCAGTTCCTCGCTCAGACCCTCATGCTCACGATGCAGGCACCGCAGAAGCAGCGCAGCATCGTCGTTGCCCCTCAGCGGACGCCCACGGCGAGCCAGGCCCGGACGATGGCCCAGGCGATCGGCGGACTGGAGAACGACCGCTGGACCGAGCCGGTGGGGCTGAGCGACGCGGCGAAGGCCAAGCCCGATCCGCGGGCGACCAGCCAGGTGCCTGCCGACGCCTCGTACCCCGGCTCGCTGCGCGGGCAGGAACTGCCCACAGAGGCCTTCCGTGAGATCCAGCGCACGCAGGGTGCCCTGGACGGCTTCCAGGTGATCCTCTCCCAGCCGGACCGGGTGGTGACGCCCATCGGCAACGCGATCATGCGCGAGATGTCCACCTCCTGGCGCGGCGACGCCGAGGGCGCGACGGGCTTCCGCAACTCCGTGCGGGGCTACCTCTCCGACCTCACGGAGGAAGTCCAGCTCATCCAGAAGTCGACGCAGACCCTCTCCGGGCAGAGCGCGACGATTCCGGTGACCGTGCAGAACAACCTGGTGCAGGGGATCGAAGGGCTGAAGCTGGTCCTCACCTCCAGCCAGCCGAACCGGCTCGATGTCGGCGAGGAACAGCCCGTCAGGATCGACGGCGGGCACAGCCAGTCGGTGAAGTTCAACACCACGGCGAACGCGAACGGCACCGCCTGGGTGAAGGCGCAGCTCTACACCGACGACGGCACTCCCTACGGCGGGCCGATGACGTTCAAGGTGAAGGTGACGGAGATCACCTCAACCGTGATGCTCGTCATCGCCGGCGGCGTCCTGCTGCTCGTGCTCGCCGGAGTCCGGATGTACACACAGCGCAAGCGCGCGGCGGCCCGCGGGACCGCGGAGAGCACCGAGTCCGATGAGGACCCCAAGACCGACGACCCAGCGGAGACCGAGGGCCCAGAAACCGAGGAGCCGACGACTGACGGGCCCGAAGGCCAGGAGCCGGATTCCGAGCAGCAGGGTGACGTGACGCCGGACACCGGACCGGAAAGCGGCAACGCATCCGGGACGGGTGAGAAAGTGGACCGTTGAGCGATGTCGGGGCCGGTCGGCCGGGGACGATGAGGTGGGGTAGCGATGAACGCGCCGTACGACGGTGACCGCGGCCAGAGCCCGGGCGGTGACCCGGCGGGCCAGGTGCCGCCGCACCCGCGCGCCCATGACCCGTACGTTCAGGACGCCTACGCCTCGGACCCGTACAGCGCCCAGGACCCCGTGACGCAGGATCCGGTGGCCGAAGCGCTGTACGACCGCGCCGCGCACCCGCCGCCGCCCCCCGGCACATACCCGGACCCGCTGCCCCTCTACCAGCAGCCCCCGGCTCCGCGGCATGCCCCGGACCCGAGGCTGTGGGCTCCGACCCCGCCGCCCGAGCCGGACGGCCCCTCCCGGCGGCTGCCGTACGGGGACGACGCCGCGACCACGCAGTACGTGGGCGTGGACGACCTCGTCGGGCAGTCGTCGAACGAACCCCCGCAGCATCAGGACGCTTTCGCCCACCTCTTCCGTGACCAACAACAGCCGTACGAGCCGCAGCGGCCCGCACCGACACCTCCGGCGGTCGAACCGGCCCCGGACCCCGTGCCCACGGCCGCCTCCCCCTCCAAGGGCTCCGGCGGCCGCGCGTCCGGTCTTCTGAAGTCCAGTGCGGTCATGGCAGCGGGCACGCTCGTCTCCCGGCTCACCGGCTTCCTGCGCACTCTCGTCATCACCGCCGCCCTCGGCGCTGCACTCCTGGGTGATGCCTGGACCGTCGCGTACACACTGCCGACGATGATCTACATCCTGACCATCGGCGGCGGCCTCAACTCCGTCTTCGTGCCTCAGCTCGTCAGGGCGATGAAGGACGACCACGACGGCGGCGAGGCGTACGCCAACCGTCTGCTCACCCTCGTCATCGTCGTCCTCGGTGGCATCGTCGCGCTGTCCGTGATCGGCGCTCCGCTGCTCATCCGCATGATGTCGGTCGAGATCGCCGACAACCCCGCCGCCAATGACGTGGCCGTCGCCTTCGCTCGCTACTGCCTGCCGACCATCTTCTTCATGGGCGTGCACGTGGTCATGGGTCAGATCCTCAATGCGCGGGGCCGGTTCGGCGCGATGATGTGGACCCCGGTCCTCAACAACATCGTCATGATCTTCACCTTCGGGATGTTCATCTGGGTCTACGGCACCGCCGACCAGAGCGACATGGGCGTCACGACCATCCCGCCGGAGGGTATCCGGCTCCTCGGCATCGGCACCCTGCTGGGGCTCGTGGTCCAGGCGCTCGCGATGATCCCGTACCTCTGGAACGCGGGATTCACCTTCCGCCCCCGCTTCGACTGGCGCGGACACGGCCTGGGCAAGGCAGCCAAACTCGCCAAGTGGACCGTGCTGTTCGTCCTCGCCAACCAGGCCGGCGTGCTCGTGGTGACGCAGCTCGCCACCTGGGCCGGCGCGCAGGCCGACGACCAGGGCTTCGCGGGCACCGGCATCCTGGCCTACTCCAACGCCCAGCTCATCTGGGGAATGCCGCAGGCCATCATCACCGTCTCCGTGATGGCCGCCCTGCTGCCCCGTATCTCCAGGGCCGCTGCGGACGGGGACCCCGGTGCCGTCCGCGACGACATCTCCCAGGGACTGCGGACCTCCGCCGTGGCGATCGTCCCGATCTCCTTCGCCTTCGTGGCATTCGGCGTTCCGCTGTGCACCTTGATGTACGCCTCCGCCAGCATCGAAGCCGCGCAGTCGATGGGCTACATGCTGATGGCCTTCGGCCTCGGCCTGATCCCGTTCTCGGTGCAGTACGTCATACTGCGCGGCTTCTACGCCTACGAGGACACCCGCACCCCCTTCTACAACACGGTGATCATCGCCGCGGTCAACGCCGCCGCGTCGGCGGTCTGTTTCCTCGTCCTCCCCGCCCGTTGGGCCGTGGTGGGCATGGCCGCCTCCTACGGGCTGGCGTACGCGATCGGCGTGGGTGTCGCCTGGAAGCGGCTGCGCCAGCGGCTGGGCGGCGATCTGGACGGAGCCCACATCCTCCGTACGTACGCCCGGCTGGCCGGCGCCAGCATCCCCGCAGCACTTCTCGGCGGAGCCGCGGGCTTCGGCATCACCCGGGCCCTCGGCAACGGCGCCCTCGGCTCCCTCGCGGCCCTGATCGGCGGCGGGATCGTTCTGGTCGGGGTGTTCTGCATGGCGGCGAAGCGCATGCGTATCGAGGAACTCACCGCCATGGTCGGGATGGTCCGCGGCCGTCTCGGTCGCTGAGCGAGTACAACCTTCGTCCGCCACCGCGTGTCGTGCATAGCGGCGGACTGTGGGCACAATTGGTTTTGCTGTGGTGCGAGAGCGTGCAACGGATGGGGAGGCAGGAACGACGGTGGCGGAACGGAGCACGGCTGCCGTCGACGTGGCCGACAGCAGCGGCGATGAGCCGCTGTCCGCGCAGGCGGAAAAGGCCATGGCCGACGGGACGGACGCCCAGGACAAGCCCGGCGCGGAAGCGGACACCGCGGGTACCGAGACGGCACGGACCGAGAGCGAGAGCTCTGTGCCCGACGTGGACCCCCCAGAGCTGCACAGCGGCCACAAACTCGCCAGACGCTACCGCCTCGAGGAGTGCGTCACCCGTCTGGACGGATTCAGCAGCTGGCGTGCTGTCGACGAGAAACTCCGCCGCGCGGTCGGCGTCCATGTGCTGCCCGCGGAGCATCCGCGTGCCCGCCCGGTGCTGGCCGCTGCCCGCTCGGCTGCGCTTCTGGGCGACCCGCGGTTCGTCCAGGTCCTCGACGCCGTCGAGGAGAACGACCTGGTCTACGTCGTCCATGAGTGGCTGCCCGACGCGACGGAACTCACCACCCTTCTCTCCTCCGGCCTGCTGGAGCCGCACGAGGCCTACCAGCTCGTCACCCAGGTCTCCCAGGCCATGGCCGCCGCACACCGCGAAGGCCTGGCCCATCTCCGGCTGACGCCGAGCTCCGTACTGCGCACCGACTCGGGCCAATACCGCATCCGCGGCCTCGCTGTGATGGCCGCGCTGCGCGGCATCAGCTGCCCCCAGCCGCAGCGCACCGACACCGAGGCCATTGGGGCACTGCTGTACGCCGCGCTGACGCAGCGGTGGCCGTACGAGGAGGACGCGTACGGCCTCTCCGGCCTTCCCAAGGGCGTCGGCCTGATCGCCCCGGACCAGGTACGAGCAGGCGTCCACCGCGGGCTGGCGGAGCTGGCCATGCGCGCGCTGGTGAACAACGGCGCCACCCCGTCCCGGCAGGAGCAGCCCTGCACCACGCCGGAAGAGCTGGCCAAAGCAGTGGCCGCGCTGCCGCGCATCCGCCCGCCGGAGCCGTCCTTCGCGACCCCCACCTACCAGCCCGCGGCATACCAACAGGGCGTGTACGGGAAGCCTGCGGGCACCGGGCAGGGAGCTCCCGCCCAGCCCGCAGCGACGCCCCCGCCGCCGCTCCAGAGCCGGAGCGGCAAGGTCCTCAAGTGGACGGTTGCGGCACTGCTCATCGCGGCGCTCGGGCTGGGCAGCTGGCAGCTGGCCGACACGCTGATGGACCGCGAGGGCCGGACCGACGATTCGGGCAGCTCCCAGGCGAAGGGCAGCGGCTCGGGCAAGAACAAGGACGCCCCCGGCAAGCCGCTGGACATCCGGAACACGACGGAATTCTCCCCGCTGGCCGCTCCCGTGGCCGTGGACAAGGTCGGCAACGCCACAGACGAGCAGGCCGACACCGCCTGGATAACGCCCCGCTACGACGGCTACCCGAACTTCGGCAACCTCTCGCAGCGCAAGCAGGGCAGCGGGCTCATCGTCGACCTCGGGCGCGTGACGGACGTATCCGGTGTCGACATCGACATGTACCGTCCCGGGCAGACCGTCGAGGTTCTCGCAGCCGGCACCTCCGCGTCGGACCCCACTACGCTCAGCGAATTCGATCGGCGCATCACCGAGCTCGACACCGTCGGCGGCAAGTTGGAAGCCACCCTCGACAAGAGCGTGCGGACGCGATACGTACTGATCCACATCACTGAGCTGGCCAACGACGGTTCAGCAGGTTCGTTCCGCGGCGGCATCTCGGAGATCAACGTGCTCGGCTGACCTGCTCAACCCAGTCCGAAGGGGAGGGGCCCGACGTTGGAGGACGCCATACCGGGCGCCGCAAGCGACCAGGACCTCCTCGCCCGCCATGTCGCGGGCGACCCGGAGGCCTTCGGCGAGATCGTCCGGCGCCACCGTGACCGGCTGTGGGCCGTCGCTCTGAGGACCCTCGGTGACCGGGAAGAGGCCGCCGACGCCGTTCAGGATGCCTTCCTCTCCGCTTACCGCGCGGCCCACACCTTCCGCGGCCAGTCGGCCGTCACAACCTGGCTGCACCGCATCACGGTGAATGCCTGCCTCGACAGGGCCCGTAAAGCCGCCTCTCGCCGCACTTCCCCGGTCGCCGAGACCGAGCGCCTCGAGCAGCTCCTGGAGCCCCATGAGTCCGCCGCCGCGCCTGCTGAGCGCAGCGACCTGCTCCGCGAACTCGTGCAGGCACTCGGCACCCTGCCCGCCGAACAGCGGGCAGTGCTCGTTCTGGTCGATATGCAGGGCTATCCAGTCGTCGAGGTCGCCCGCATCCTCGACGTCCCCACCGGAACGGTGAAAAGCCGCTGCGCCAGAGGCCGGGCACGGCTGCTTCCCATGCTCGCTCATTTGCGGGCCGAGGATGGGGATGCTCCCGACCCGGACCGCAGAAGGAACCGGACGCAGGGGCCATCCGTCCCACCAGCGGCAGGACCGAGGGACACAGATACCGTGAAGGGCGGAGGTGGGCGAGCGTGACATCCTCGACTGACACGGGCCAGCACCCGGACGTGGCGGAGATCTCGGCGCTCACCGAGGGCATTCTGGACCCCGACCGCTCTGCCGAGGTACGCGGCCACCTGGCGAGCTGCACCCTGTGTGCCGATGTCTACACGTCCCTCGACGAGATCCGCGGGCTGCTCGGCACGCTTCCCGGCCCGGCTCGCATGCCCGCCGACGTCGCCGGCCGGATCGAAGCCGCCCTGGCTGCCGAAGCCCTTCTGGACTCCACAGCGCCCTCCGGTGTTTCACGTGAAACCGAGCCCGACGCAGAGACGAGCCATGTTTCACGTGAAACGGCGCCCACGCCGAGCGCTCCGCGAACCGGGCAGCGCCCTGAGGGGCATGCGCGGGGCTCGACCGGGCCGGGCCGCCACCCGCAAACCCGCCGTCGCTGGCGCGCGGCCGTTTTCGGTGCCGCATGTGCACTCGCGGCGATCGGACTGGGAGGCGTGCTCATCCAGACCATCGACACCTCGGACAGTGGCTCCTCACCCAACTCGGCCGCCGCACACAAGTCCGATACGCAGAAGGATTCCTCCGGGTTGTCGGCTCACGGAGTCGAGTCGCGCGTTCAAAAGCTGCTCTCAGGTGCGGACACGAAGGCCGCCCCCTCGAACGAGGTCGGCGCCGACTCCAACCACCCGATGCGGGGGAGCGACGCGACTGTTCCCGCCTGCGTACGCGAGGGCATCGGCCGAGCGGACAGCCCGATCGCCTCGGAGCAGGGCAGGTACGAGGGTGCGGAGGTCTACCTCGTCGTTCTCCCGCACTCCTCCGACGCCGCCCGGGTCGACGCATACGTCGTTGACGCCTCCTGCACGGCCAAGACACCGCAGGGCCCCGGTGACGTCCTGCTGAGGCGCGTCTACCAGCGCCGCTGAGCCACGCAGCGTGCAGTGTGCCACGTCGGGAATGCTCGCCCCGTAGGATCCGTTGGGTGGGATGAGAGTCCCGAGTGACCCAGAGAGCAGTCGGCAGAGACGAGGACAACACCCGTGAGCGACGTCCGTAACGTGATCATCATCGGCTCTGGGCCGGCTGGATACACCGCGGCGCTGTACACCGCGCGCGCTTCCTTGAAGCCCCTCGTTTTCGAGGGTGCCGTCACCGCCGGTGGCGCGCTGATGAACACCACCGACGTGGAGAACTTCCCCGGCTTCCGCGACGGCATCATGGGCCCGGACCTGATGGACAACATGCGGGCCCAGGCCGAGCGCTTCGGTGCAGAGCTGATCCCGGACGATGTCATCACCGTGGACCTGGCAGGCGAGATCAAGTCCGTCACCGACTCCGCCGGCACGGTGCACCGAGCCAAGTCCGTGATCATCACCACCGGCTCCCAGCACCGCAAGCTGGGACTGCCGCGTGAGGACGAGCTCTCCGGCCGCGGCGTCTCCTGGTGCGCCACGTGTGACGGCTTCTTCTTCAAGGACCAGGACATCGCCGTGGTGGGCGGTGGCGACACCGCGATGGAGGAGGCCACCTTCCTCTCCCGCTTCGCCAAGTCGGTCACCGTCATCCACCGCCGGGACACCCTTCGCGCCTCCAAGGCCATGCAGGAGCGTGCCTTCGCCGACGCGAAGATCTCCTTCGCCTGGCACAGTGAAGTCGCCGCGATCCACGGAGACCAGAAGCTCTCCGGACTCACCCTGCGCAACACCAAGACCGGTGAGACCTCCGAGCTGCCGGTGACCGGGCTGTTCATCGCCGTCGGCCACGACCCGCGGACTGAACTGTTCAAGGGTCAGCTGGGCCTGGACGAGGAGGGCTACCTGACCGTCGAGGCGCCCTCGACCCGTACCAACTTGACCGGCGTCTTCGCCGCCGGCGACGTGGTGGACCACACCTATCGCCAGGCCATCACGGCCGCCGGTACCGGTTGCTCTGCCGCCCTTGACGCCGAGCGGTTCCTCGCGGCGCTGACGGACGCCAAGCCTGCAGAGCCGGAGAAGGCCGCAGCGGCCCTCTGACGCTTTTCTTCACCTCAGGATCAACGAACTAGGAGACCGCCATGGCCGGCGCCCTCAAGAACGTGACCGACTCCTCCTTCGACGAGGACGTTCTCAAGAACGACAAGCCCGTTCTCGTCGACTTCTGGGCTGCCTGGTGCGGCCCGTGCCGACAGATCGCTCCCTCCCTCGAGGCAATCGCGGCCGAGCACGGTGAGCAGATCGAGATCGTCAAGCTGAACATCGACGAGAACCCGGCCACTGCAGCCAAATACGGGGTGATGTCCATCCCGACGCTGAACGTGTACCAGGGCGGCGAGGTCAAGAAGACCATCGTCGGCGCCAAGCCGAAGGCCGCCATCCTGCGCGACCTCGAGGACTTCATCGGCTGACGCAGTTCGCCGTTTCACGTGAAACAGGCCCGCCCCTGAGGGGCGGGCCTGTTCGTATCTCTAGAGCGGTCGGAGAGCGGGCTCCTTCTGAACTGCGCCGAGCAGCCGGTCCAGCGCCAGCTCGACATCCTCCTTCCAGGAGAGTGTCGTCCGGAGTTCGAGCCGCAGCCGCGGGAAGCGGTGGTGGGGCCGGACGGTTTTGAACCCCACAGCCAGAAGATGCTCTGCGGGCAGAACGCAGGCCGGCTCCTTCCACCGCGCATCCCCAATTGCCTCAATCGCCTTGAAACCTCGCCGGAGAAGGTCCTTGGCCACCGTCTGCACTATGACCCGGCCCAGTCCCTGGCCCTGATAGCCCGGCATGATCCAGGCAGTCATCAGCTGCACGGCATCGGGCGACACCGGGCTGGTGGGAAATGCGGTGGAGCGGGGGACGTAGGCGGGGGGTGCGTACAGCACGAAGCCCACCGGCACCTCGTCCACGTACACCACTCGGCCGCAGGATCCCCATTCGAGGAGCACTGCGGAAATCCAGGCTTCCTTCTCGAACTCCGGCCGACCGGCTTTTACCGCGGCTTCTCCACTGACCGGGTCGAGCTCCCAGAAGACACAGGACCGGCAGCGCTTGGGAATGTCCGGAAGGTTGTCCAGCGTGAGCGGTACGAGCCGACGCCCCATGCAGCCAGTTCCTCACTTTCATCGCCTGCCGCCCCACGGGCGGCTGCCAGAGTTCCACGCTCCCTGATGAGACTGCCGACGAAACCGCCGACAGCCCCCAGGCTCAATCCTGCGGCCACCAGCCCGGTGCGGCTTACCGATCGCATGGCCCGTCCTCCAAATGAGGGGTCTCCACGTGGATGCGCCATACCCGAACACATCGTATCGACGTCGCGATTGCACCGATACCGCAAATAAAGCAAAGAGCGGGCCGTGTCGCCACCGATGGATCCCGTACGACGGGATGTCTCAGCCGGCAGCACAGCCCGCCTTGAGCGCAGAAGAACTATGGATTCGTTTCCTCGTCGTCCTCCGAGGCCTCTTCCGAGAGCATCTGCTCCAGCACTCGCCCTTCGCCGGGAGCCAGGGACCCCAAGATCCGGTCCAGGTCGTCCATCGAGGCGAACTCGACGACGATCTTTCCCTTCTTCTGTCCCAGGTCCACCTTCACCCGGGTTTCGAAACGGTCCGACAGTCGCGAGGCAAGATCCGTAAGCGCAGGCGACACCCGGTTACCGGCTCGCGGCCCCTTTGCCTTGGGCACACTGCTCGGTCGCGAGCCCATCAGGGTGACGATCTCCTCGATCGCCCGCACCGAGAGTCCCTCGGCCACGATCCGGTGAGCCAGCCGGTCCTGCTCCTCGGAGTCCTCGACCGACAGCAGTGCACGGGCGTGTCCGGCCGAGAGCACACCCGCGGCGACCCGGCGCTGCACAGAAGGAGAGAGCTTCAGCAGTCGCAGTGTGTTGGAGACCTGCGGGCGCGAGCGCCCGATTCGGTCCGCCAACTGATCATGCGTGCAGTTGAAGTCCTTCAGCAGCTGGTCGTAGGCAGCGGCCTCTTCCAACGGGTTCAGCTGCGCGCGATGCAGGTTCTCCAGCAGTGCGTCGAGCAGCAGCTTCTCGTCATCGGTCGCCCTGATGATCGCCGGAATGCGCTCCAGGCCGGCCTCACGGCAAGCCCGCCAGCGACGCTCGCCCATGATGAGCTCATAGCGCTCCGACGCCAACTGCCGTACAACCACCGGCTGGAGGAGTCCTACCTCCTGGATGGAATGTACGAGCTCAGCGAGAGCGTCCTCATCGAAGACCTCACGCGGTTGGCGAGGGTTGGGCGTAATGAAGTCCAGGGACAGCTCGGCGAAATGAGCACCGGCCGGCGGCTCTTCTACCGTCGCCGGGGCCGGTTCCTCATGGGAGTCGGCGCCGGTTTCACGTGAAACGCCATTCGGCGGGAGCGCGGCCACCTTGGCTGCCGCCACGCCACGATCCGGCGCCAACAGCGGTACCGCTGCCGGAGACGTGGCCCCTACGCCCACCGAGGAGACGGAATTCTCCGTCCCCTGCGGTGCCGCGGGGATCAGCGCACCAAGCCCACGGCCCAGTCCCCTACGTCGATCACTCACTGCATCCCCTCCGACATGCTTTGCTGGTCCTGCTCAGTGTTCTGGCCCGCGGCATGCACATACTGCGGGTCGTACTGCACTCCGACCCCGCGCAGGGCGATTTCACGAGCCGCTTCGAGATACGAGAGCGAGCCGCTGGAACCGGGGTCATAGGTGAGTACCGTCTGCCCGTAGCTGGGCGCCTCGGAGATCCGCACCGACCGCGGGATGCTGGTCCGCAGTACTTCACTTGCGAAGTGACTGCGAACCTCATCCGCCACCTGCGAGGCAAGTCGGGTCCTGCCGTCGTACATGGTGAGCAGGATGGTCGAGACATGAAGCTTGGGGTTGAGATGGCCTCGCACGAGGTCCACGTTGCGCAGCAGCTGCCCGAGACCCTCCAGAGCGTAGTACTCGCACTGGATCGGAATCAGCACCTCCGCCCCCGCGACCAGGGCATTCACCGTAAGTAGACCGAGAGATGGCGGGCAGTCGATGAGGATGTAGTCCAGGGGCTGCTCGTACGCCTGGATCGCCCGCTCCAACCGGCTCTCGCGAGCCACGAGGGAGACCAGCTCGATCTCGGCGCCAGCGAGGTCGATGGTGGCCGGAGCGCAGAAGAGGCCCTCCACATCCGGTACCGGCTGTACGACATCCGAGAGCGGCTTGCTGTCGATGAGGACGTCGTAGATTGAAGGGACCTCGGAGTGATGGTCGATCCCCAGGGCCGTTGAGGCATTGCCCTGCGGGTCGAGGTCCACCACCAGGACGCGCGCCCCGTGAAGGGCGAGCGAGGCGGCGAGGTTGACCGTGGTCGTGGTCTTGCCGACCCCACCCTTCTGGTTGGCAACCACCATCACCCGGGTCCGCTCCGGCCGGGGAAGTCCCTCACCGGCACGGCCCAGCGCTTCGACAGCGAGCTGGGCTGCACGGCCGATGGGAGTGTCATCCATGGGGGATGGAGTTTCACGTGAAACGTCCTCCCCCGCGGTGGGGGGCCCGGAGGTCACCCCCTGATAGGGCTCAGCGGTGCGGGGACCGGGGACCGGATCGGTCATCGGTCCCGCGATGTTGGCGTCGGACCGCAAGGATTCATCCTCCTCGACTTCAGGCTCGCAATGAACAGAGCCTGCCATGCTTTCGGGGTCGTGAACCAGCGCGGCCCGTTCTCCTGTGGATGAATCCACATCGAAAGCGGGTTTACGATCACGCGATGAGGCAGCCGCGCGGCCACGGCTGATGATTCCATGCAGCAGAGAGCGACGTTTCACGTGAAACACGATGCATGGATGTCAGCCCGAGAACGTCACGACACTCCGAATTGAGTAGTTTTGGCAGCTTGTATGGAGCATTTCGCCCTCAGCGGCGGCGGCGAGTCCGCCCCGTTCGGGCGGCCTTGGCCCGCTTGGCCGCGAAGCGAACACCGCCTGGGCTCTCGCCAACCTCCACCCGCACCACCGTGGACAGCGGCTGCACCACGCCCTCCCCGACGTGAAGTACTGAGGTCTCAACGACACCGAGCTTGCTCAGTGCCGCGCGGGCGGCCTTCAACTCCTCCTCGGCCGTATCTCCCTTGAGCAGGAGCATCTCGCCGTAGGGACGCAGCAACGGAACGCCCCAGCCCGCGAGCCGGTCCAACGGTGCCACGGCCCGTGCGGTCACGACATGCACAGGCGGCAGCTTCCCCAGAACCTCCTCGGCGCGGCCGCGTACTACCGTGACGTGATCCAGCCCCAGCAGCTCGACGACTTCCTGCAGGAAATTCGTACGCCGCAACAGCGGCTCCAGAAGCGTGATCCGCAGATCCGGCCGTACGAGCGCCAGCGGGATACCCGGCAGTCCGGCGCCCGATCCCACATCACAAACCGAGACACCTTCGGGCACGGCCTCGGAGAGCACGGCACAGTTCAGCAGATGCCGTTCCCAGAGCCGTGGGACCTCCCGTGGCCCGATGAGCCCGCGTTTCACCCCGGCATCGGCGAGCAGCTCCGCATAACGGACGGCGTCGGGAAAGCGCTCACCGAACACTGCCTCTGCTTCTTCGGGCGCCGGGGGGAGCTCCGCTGCCTCCGTCACGGGACCGTCCTTCCGTACACGCTGATGCATGCTGACTGTCAGGCTGACAAAGTCCGGCCCCGCCTGCGAACAGACGGGGCCGGGGACACTCCTGGTTCTCCTACCGCGAGGCCGGGGAGACGGTCCGGGTCAGACCGGGAGCACGACGACGCAACGCTGGGGTTCCTCACCCTCGGACTCGCTGCGCAGCCCCGCCGCCGCCACCGCGTCGTGGACCACCTTGCGCTCGAAGGGCGTCATCGCCCTGAGCTTCACCGGCTCGCCGGTTCCCTTGGCCTCCTCCGCGGCCTTGGCGCCGAGCTCCGCGAGCTCCTCACGCTTACGGGCCCGGAAGCCGCTGATGTCCAGCATCAGCCGGCTGCGGTCGCCGGTCTCACGGTGCACCGCGAGCCGGGTCAGCTCCTGGAGCGCCTCCAGCACCTCACCGTCACGGCCCACCAGCTTCTGCAGGTCGCGGCTGGTCGAGTCGCTGATGATCGACACCGCAGCCCGGTCGGCCTCGACATCCATGTCGATGTCGCCGTCGAGATCGGCGATGTCCAGCAGTCCCTCGAGGTAGTCGGCCGCGATCTCCCCTTCCTGCTCGAGGCGGGTCAGGGTGTCGCCCTCTTCGGCAGCCGGGGTCTCCGGGGTCTCCTCTGCCGAAGGCAAGGGGCTGGTCGTGCCTTCCGTCACCGGATGGCCTCCTTCTACTTCTTGGACGGGTGCTTGGGCCGCTGTTGGCCCTTGCGCTGCCCGGACTTGGCGTTACGGGAGTCACCGCTGCCCGGCTTCGACTCGGCGCCCTGCGGCTGCTGCCCCTTCTTCTCCAGCGAAGGCTTCGCATCCGAGCTTTCGGACACCGAGCTCTTGGCGGTGTGCGCCGAGGCAGCGGAATGGCGCTTGGCCTTGCTCTGGCGCTTCGGCTGATGCCGGTTCGCACGAGCGGCTTCGACAGCCTTCTTGGCCTCCACCTCGGCCGGCTCCTCCTTGAGCTTGCCCTGGGCCCGCAGCCTGTCCTGGCGCTGCTTGAAAGCGAGGCTGCCAGGCGTGGGGTTACGGCGGATCACGAACATCTGCTGACCCATGGTCCACATATTCGTGGTCAGCCAGTAGACGAGGACACCGACCGGGAAGTTGATCCCGAAGACGGCGAACATGATCGGGAAGACGTACATCAGCATCTTCTGCTGCTGCATGAACGGCGTCTTCACCGTCATGTCGACGTTCTTGGTCATCAGCTGGCGCTGCGTGTAGAACTGCGAGGCCGACATCAGAAGGATCATGATGACGGTGACGACCCGTACATCGGTGAGAGTGGCACCGAGCGACTCGATCTTGCCCGCGCTGTCCAGGAACTTGGATGCGATGGGAGCACCGAAGATCTTGGCGCTCCGCGCGCTGTCCACCAGATCCTGGCCCATCACACCGACGGCCTGGTCGTTCGCGATCTTGTTCAGCACCTGGTACAGCGCGATGAAGAACGGCGACTGGGCCAGAATCGGGAGACAGCTCGAGAGCGGGTTGGTGCCCGACTCCTTGTAGAGCTTCATCATCTCTTCGGACTGGCGCTGCTTGTCGCTCTTGTAGCGCTCCTGGATCGCCTTCATCTTCGGCTGGAGCACCTGCATGTTCCGCGTCGCCTTGATCTGCTTCACAAAAAGCGGGATCAGGCAGATACGGATCAGTACCACCAGGGAAACGATGGACAGACCCCAGGCCCAGCCACTGTCCTTGTCGAAGACAAGGCTGTACAGCGAGTGGAACTGGACAATGATCCAGGAAACTGCGGTATAGAGAGGACCGAGGATCGTGTCCACGAATCAGGCTCCTTGGGCGTTGGGCTGAGTCTTGGGCTGTCCCGCCGGCGCTTCGGGGGAGCTGTCGCTCCTCCGGCTCCGCAGCCTTTGGTGCCAGACCGGATGCTTCCGGGGAGGGACGTGGTCGACGCCACCGAGCGACCACGGATTGCAGCGCAGAATGCGCCAGGCGGTCAGTGCCGTCCCTTTCACCGCGCCGTGCACATCAATGGCCTGGTAGCCGTAGTGCGAGCACGACGGGTAGTACTTGCAGACCGGCCCGAGCATCGGGCTGATGGTCCACTGGTAGAGCTTGATCAACCACAGCAGCGGGTATTTCATCGCGCCGCCCCTCCCAGCAGCCGCTGCAACGCGGCGTCCAGGTCGCGGGCCAGCTGGTCGTGGTCCGCCTCGCCGGCACCGGGCAGCGCCCGTACGACAACCAGGCTACCTGCGGGCAGCCGGTCGATCCGAACACGCATGAGGTGACGCAGCCTCCGCTTCACCAGGTTGCGGACGACAGCACCGCCGACCGCCTTGCTGACGACGAAACCCGCACGTGAAGGGGGAGCGTTCTCCCCAGACGCGTGCGGGTCTTTACCCCTCTGTTCGGAAGGGCTGTCGCTTCGAAGGTGGACGACGAGGAGAGGGCGCCCGGCCCTGCGTCCCCGGCGTACCGCGGCTGCAAAGTCCTCGCGCCGCCTCAGCCGATTCTCGGTAGGCAGCACGTCATGGACCTTGAGGTCAGGCTGCTCAGGCCGACAGACGCGCGCGACCCTTGCCACGGCGGGTCGCGAGGATCGCGCGACCGGCACGGGTACGCATCCGCAGCCGGAAGCCGTGGGTCTTCGCGCGGCGGCGGTTGTTCGGCTGGAAGGTGCGCTTGCTCACTCGAGGGCTCCAGAATGAATCGGTGGTGGCGGGACATCGCCTGGCTGTCACCGTGCGCCCACGAGTAGCTCGTAATACGCCCGAGTGCACCGCTTCATGACCACGGATCGTGATCTTTGCCCATCGGAGGCAGGCGGCAGCAGCCATCGACAACTCGACCTGGTCACGGTACGCGCGGCTACGCCATCCGGTCAAACCGACCGAGCGCCGGGACACGCTGCACAGGAGCAACTGCCCCGGCCGGAGCACCGGCCATCCGGCATGGCACATTTGTACACACCCTGTGGACAACGACTTGAACGACGCACGTCGCCCTGACTACCGTGGCTCGACTCCGATTCTTCCTGCCCGTCCCGAGAACCACACATTCGTGGGACCTGTCGGCGCCACCCCCACCCAGTGAGCTGAGAGAGCGTGCCTTGTGGCTGACGTACCTGCCGATCTTGCCGCAGTGTGGCCGCGCGTGCTCGACCAGCTCCTCGGGGAAGGCCAGGGGATCGAAGCCAAGGACCAGCGGTGGCTCAAGGACTGCCAGCCCTTGGTCCTGGTCGCCGGCACGGCGGTGCTCGCCGTCCCCAATGAATACGCCAAGGGCGTGCTCGAGGGCCGCCTTTCCCCGCTGATCAGCGAAGCGCTCAGCCACGAGTGCAACCAGCCCATCCGCCTGGCGGTGACCGTCAGCGCCGCCGAGAGCGAGATGCCCGGCCCGCGGAGTCCGGCGCCGCAGAGTACGGCCCCCGCGCAGCCACCCGTACCTCAGCAGTCCCGGCGCTACGAGGAGCCGCCGCGCCGCGAGTCCTCCCATGACCACGACCGTGACCGCGGACCCGAGCGTGACCGCGATCGCGGACAGGACCGCGACCGCGACACGTACGACGGCTACGAGCGATACGACGCCTACGGTCGCCCGGCGGACACGCTGCCCACCGCCCGCCCCGCGTACCCCGAGTACCAGCAGAGCCGCCCCGAGCCCGGTGGCTGGCCCCGCTCCTCCGGCGGCATGGGCGGCCCCGGCCACCGCGACGACTACGGATGGCAGCAGCAGCGGCTGGGCGGCTTCCCCGAGCACGATCCGTACGCCTCCCCCCGCAGCGCGCCGCAGCAGGACCGGCCGCCGTACGAGCCGCCGCGCCGCGAGATCCCCGAGCAGGGCCCCGGCCGCTCGCGCAGCGCCCCGCCCGCGCCCAGTGGCGCCCCCGGACCACTCGCCGCGCAGCCCGCCCCCGCCACCGGCCCCGGCGAGCCGACCGCGCGCCTCAACCCGAAGTACCTCTTCGACACCTTCGTCATCGGCGCGTCCAACCGATTCGCGCACGCCGCCGCGGTCGCCGTCGCCGAAGCGCCTGCCAAGGCGTACAACCCCCTCTTCATCTACGGGGAGTCGGGCCTGGGGAAGACCCACCTGCTGCACGCGATCGGGCACTACGCGCGCAGCCTCTACCCCGGCACGCGGGTGCGCTATGTGAGCTCCGAGGAGTTCACCAACGAGTTCATCAACTCCATCCGCGACGGCAAGGCGGACGCGTTCCGCAAGCGCTACCGCGACATGGACATCCTCCTGGTCGACGACATCCAGTTCCTCGCGAGCAAGGAGTCGACGCAGGAGGAGTTCTTCCACACCTTCAACACGCTGCACAACGCCAACAAGCAGATCGTGCTCTCCTCGGACCGGCCGCCCAAGCAGCTGGTGACCCTCGAGGACCGGCTCCGCAACCGCTTCGAGTGGGGGCTGATCACGGATGTGCAGCCGCCGGAGCTGGAGACGCGGATCGCGATCCTCCGCAAGAAGGCGGTGCAGGAGCAGCTGAACGCCCCGCCGGAGGTGCTGGAGTTCATCGCGTCCCGGATCTCTCGCAACATTCGCGAGTTGGAGGGCGCGCTGATCAGGGTCACGGCCTTCGCCAGCCTGAACCGGCAGCCGGTGGACCTCGGGCTCACCGAGATCGTCCTCAAGGACCTGATCCCGGGCGGCGAGAACGCGGCGCCGGAGATCACCGCGACCGCGATCATGGCCGAGACCGCTCAGTACTTCGGGCTGACCGTGGACGATCTGTGCGGATCGTCGCGCAGCCGCGTGCTGGTGACGGCGCGGCAGATCGCGATGTACCTCTGCCGCGAGCTGACGGACCTGTCGCTGCCGAAGATCGGAGCGCAGTTCGGCGGCCGCGACCACACGACCGTGATGCACGCCGATCGCAAGATCCGCGCGCTGATGGCCGAGCGGCGCTCGATCTACAACCAGGTCACCGAGCTCACCAACCGCATCAAGAACGGCTGACGCGCGCTCTCAGCGCCGGCCGACCCGCGTCCGAAGGGCGCTCCGGGGACGAACTCCCGGAGCGCCCTTCGTCGTTGTGGCATCCATGCTGTTCGATTACGTGCCGGGGTGGTCGGCTTCTCCACAGATTTACCGCCGGGGTCCCGTCCACAGACTGGGGACTGCGGAGTTGTCCAGAACGTGTCCACAGCCGGGGTGGGCAGAAGGGCGTCCTGGGAGGTCAGCCGGGTGTGGAAATGTGGTCAACCCGATTCCACAGACTGTGGACGGCCGGGCCGTCCGGGGAGCACGGATCCCGTTGTCCACTGCCCGCCCACAGGCAGAAGCCACTTGTGCACAGCTTCTCCACACCCCTGTCCACTGTTCGGCAACCCGACACCCGCTCTCACCGGGCCGAGTGAAAGCCGTCACACCAACGAGGTCGGTTGGGCTGGGGAGAACATGGGTAAATCTGGGGACGGCGCTGGGGAGAACCGGCCTCGGGCTGTGTATCGGGTGTGCAGAACTTTCCGGTGTCCACAGCGGGGCCGACTTATCCACGGCTGCCGCCCACAGGGCCAGTGGACAAAAAACCGGTGCTGAGCTGCGCAGACGCGGTTATCCACGGTTTCCACAGGCCCTACTACTACGACTACGTAGATCTAGCGGGAAAGTCATCCGGAAACGGGGCCTGTGCACAACTCGGCTCCGGACCGCCCGGCACCCCTCGCAACGACTTGACCCCGACCCGCACCGACTGTCGGTGGCGTGCGTCAGACTGGTCCAGCGGCATCAGAGCCGACGAAGGCCGGCAGGGCGAGCGAGCAACAGCAGGAGGCGGTTCCGGTGAAGATCCGGGTGGAGCGCGATGTACTCGCGGAGGCGGTGGCCTGGGCGGCCCGTAGCCTCCCGGCCCGTCCGCCGGTGCCCGTCCTCGCGGGCCTGCTTCTGAAGGCGGAGGAGGGCAGCCTGAGCCTCTCCGGCTTCGACTACGAGGTCTCGGCCCGCGTCTCCGTCGAAGCGGATGTGGAGGAGGACGGCACCGTTCTCGTCTCCGGCCGGCTCCTCGCCGACATCTGCCGCGCTCTTCCCAACAGGCCTGTGGAGATCTCCACGGACGGTGTCCGGGTGAGCGTTGTCTGCGGCTCCTCGCGATTCACCCTGCACACCCTCCCGGTCGAGGAGTACCCGGCGCTGCCGCAGATGCCGACCGCCACCGGCACCGTCCCCGGTGACGTCTTCGCCGCCGCCGCCTCCCAGGTCGCCATCGCCGCGGGCCGTGACGACACGCTGCCGGTGCTCACCGGCGTACGGATCGAGATCGAGGGTGACACCGTCACGCTGGCGGCGACCGACCGCTACCGCTTCGCGGTCCGGGAATTCCTGTGGAAGCCCGAGACGGCCGACGTCTCCGCGGTCGCCCTGGTGCCCGCCAAGACGCTTCTCGACACCGCCAAGTCGCTCACCAGCGGTGACACGGTCAGCATCGCGCTGGCGGGTTCGGGTGAGGGTGAAGGCCTGATCGGCTTCGAGGGCGCCGGGCGCCGTACCACCACCCGCCTGCTCGAAGGTGACCTGCCGAAGTACCGCACGCTCTTCCCGACCGAGTTCAACTCGGTCGCGGTGATCGAGACCCCGCCGTTCGTCGACGCGGTCAAGCGCGTGGCGCTCGTCGCCGAGCGGAACACCCCGGTCCGGCTGAGCTTCGAGCAGGGTGTGCTCATCCTCGAGGCGGGGTCGAGCGACGATGCACAGGCTGTGGAGCGGGTCGACTGCAGACTCGAGGGCGACGACATCTCCATCGCCTTCAACCCGGGCTTCCTGCTCGAGGGCCTGAGCGCCATCGACTCCCCGGTCGCCCAGCTCTCCTTCACGACCTCTACGAAGCCCGCGCTGCTGAGCGGTAAGCCGGCCGTGGACGCCGAGGCCGACGACGCGTACAAGTACCTGATCATGCCGGTGCGGCTGAGCGGCTGAGCGTTGAGCGGCTGACCCGGGGCGGCGCTCGGTCCGCGAGCGCCCAGCCGCCGGGAGCGCGCGAGTCCTGCCCGGCAGTGCCGCCGCATGCCGGTGTGACGGTCGGGCCGAGTCCCCCCTTCCCGCTCCTGCGAGCGGTCGATCCCCACAGGTGAGCGCCCGTAACCGGGCGTAGGCTCGACCGCAGGTACGAAAGCTATGAAAGGGCAGTGATGGAGCTCGGTCTCGTCGGTCTCGGCAAGATGGGCGGCAATATGCGCGACCGCATCCGCCGCGCAGGTCACACCGTCATCGGATACGACCGCAACCCGGACCTCGCCGATGTCCACAGCCTCGAGGACCTGGTGGGCAGTCTCAAGGGGCCGCGCGTTGTATGGATCATGGTCCCGGCCGGAATCGCGACCCAGACCACCATCGACGAGCTGGCCGAGGTTCTGTCGCCCGGTGACGTCGTCGTCGACGGCGGCAACTCCCGCTGGACCGACGACGAGAAGCACGCCGAGCAACTGCACGCCAGGGGCATCGGCTTCGTCGACTGCGGTGTCTCCGGCGGCGTATGGGGCCTGGAGAACGGCTATGCGCTGATGTACGGCGGCGCCGCCGAGGACGTGGCCAAGGTCCAGCCGATCCTGGACGCGCTCAAGCCGGAGGGCGATTTCGGCTCCGTCCACGCCGGAAAGGTGGGCGCGGGCCACTTCGCGAAGATGGTCCACAACGGCATCGAGTACGCGATGATGCAGGCCTACGCCGAGGGATGGGAGCTCCTCGAGGCCGTGGACTCGGTCACCGATGTACGCGAGGTCTTCCGCAGCTGGCAGGAGGGCACGGTCATCCGCTCCTGGCTGCTCGATCTGGCCGTCAACGCCCTGGACGACGACGAGCATCTGGAGAAGCTGCGTGGTTACGCGGACGACTCCGGCGAAGGCCGCTGGACCGTGGAGGCAGCGATCAACCACGCTGTGCCACTGCCGGCGATCACCGCGTCACTCTTCGCCCGCTTCGCATCCCGCCAGGACGACTCTCCGCAGATGAAGATGGTCGCCGCGCTCCGCAACCAGTTCGGCGGACACTCGGTCGAGACCGCGTAGTCCGGGGGCCGGGGTTCGCGCCCCGGACAAGACAGCAGTAAGCACACCGCAGGGGAGGCCGGCGGCGCAGGCCGCAGCGCGTCATGCACGTATCGCATCTGTCGCTCGCCGACTTCCGTTCGTACGCCCGGGTCGAGGTCGCGCTCGACCCGGGCGCCACAGCGTTCGTCGGCCCCAACGGCCAGGGCAAGACCAATCTCGTCGAGGCGATCGGCTACCTGGCCACCCTCGGCAGCCACCGGGTGTCCTCCGATGCGCCGCTGGTGCGGATGGGCGCTGAGCGCGCGATCATCCGGGCGGCCGTCGTCCAGGGCGAACGGCAGCAGCTCGTCGAACTGGAGCTCAACCCGGGCAGGGCGAACCGCGCGCGGATCAACCGTTCATCCCAGGTCAAGCCACGTGACGTGCTCGGCATCGTCCGGTCGGTCCTGTTCGCGCCCGAGGACCTCGCCCTGGTCAAGGGCGACCCCGGGGAGCGGCGCCGTTTCCTCGACGAACTGATCACCGCCCGGTCGCCCCGGATGGCGGGCGTGCGCTCCGACTACGACCGCGTACTCAAGCAGCGCAACACCCTGCTCAAGAGCGCGGCGATGGCCCGTCGGCACGGCGGCCGCTCGATGGACCTGTCGACCCTCGATGTCTGGGATCAGCACCTCGCCCGCGCGGGGGCCGAGCTGCTGGCCGGGCGTCTGGACCTGATCGCGGCGCTGCAGCCGCTGGCCGACAAGGCGTACGAACAGCTGGCCCCCGGCGGCGGTCCCCTCGCGCTCGAATACCGCGGATCGACCGGCGAGGGACTCCCCGCCGTGAACACCCGGGAGGAGCTGTACGAGCTGCTGCTCGGTGCGCTCGCCGAGGCCCGCAAGCAGGAGATCGAGCGCGGTGTGACGCTGGTCGGCCCGCACCGCGACGACCTGCTGCTCAAACTCGGCCGACTGCCGGCCAAGGGGTACGCGAGCCACGGCGAGTCCTGGTCGTACGCGCTCGCGCTGCGTCTTGCCTCGTACGACCTGCTGCGCGCCGAACACCTCGGTCCCGAGGGGTCCGCCCCCGAGGGTGAGCCGGGTGGCGGCCGCCGGGCCGGTGAGCCTGTGCTCGTGCTGGACGACGTCTTCGCGGAGCTGGACGAGCGGCGCCGGGAACGGCTCGCCGAGCTGGTCGCACCGGCCGAGCAGGTGCTGGTCACGGCGGCGGTGGAGGACGATGTACCCGGTCTGCTGGCCGGGGCGCGCTTCGTGGTGGCCGACGGTGCGGTGGAGAAGGTGGCCTCATGACGGAGCAGCCGGAGCGGCCCGCATCCTCGGACGCCGAGGCTCCGCGTCCGCCGGAGCCGTCCGGTGTCGATCTCGCGCGGGTGGCGCTCCGGGCGGCGAAGGAGCAGGCCAGGGCCCGTGGCGCCGCCGCGCAGCAGAAGAAGCAGGCCCGCCGCGGCGGTCTGCGCTCGGGAGCGCGGGCGGACGGCCGCGACCCACTGCCGCTGGGCGCCGCGATCAACCGGCTGATCACCGAGCGTGGCTGGGAGGCTCCTGCGGCGGTTGGCGGTGTGATGGGCCGCTGGCCGCAGATGGTGGGGCCGGAGGTGGCGCAGCACTGTGAGCCGCAGAAGTACGACGAAGACGCGCGGGTGCTGACCGTGAGCTGCGATTCGACGGCCTGGGCGACGCAGCTGAGGCTGCTCGCGCCGCAGCTCGTCGCCCGGCTCAACGCGGATCTGGGGCAGGGCACGGTCAAGTTGATCAAGGTGCAGGGCCCTGCCGGCCCACCCCGTCGATACGGCCCGCTGAGGGCCCCGGGGAGCCAGGGGCCGGGCGACACGTACGGCTGAGCGCCCGGAGCCGGGCCGCCGTGCAAAAAGGGCGTTCCTCACCGTAGTGAAGGGTTGACGCTCGGAAGCGCTGAGCGCCACTGTGAGCCTCTTGGAGCCCGGGGCCGCATATGGGGAGTCGGCGGATGGCGGTTCAGGGCGGCACATGCGGACTCAGGCACCCGCAAACCGCCATTCATGTCGGCGCTACCGGTAGACTAGAGAGCAATCCCGCCGACTCGCGGAACATGTCGAACGACGCAGCCGCTCCCGTATGCCCGGAGACGGCTTGTGCTGTGCCAGAAAGGGCGCTTCGTGGCCGATTCCGGCAACCCCAACGAGAACATCACCGCTTCCACCACCGAGGGAGACGCTGTCGGCTCGGGCAACGGGCCCGCCGTGACGGAGGCACCGTCGTACGACGCGAGCGCGATCACGGTCCTCGAGGGTCTGGACGCGGTCCGCAAGCGACCCGGCATGTACATCGGGTCGACCGGTGAGCGGGGCCTGCACCACCTGGTGTACGAGGTCGTCGACAACTCCGTCGACGAGGCCCTGGCCGGGCATGCCGACACCATCGACGTGACGATCCTGCCCGACGGCGGGGTCCGCGTGGTCG
Source organism: Streptomyces sp. NPDC004647 (assembly GCF_040609575.1). Lineage (NCBI taxonomy): Bacteria > Bacillati > Actinomycetota > Actinomycetes > Kitasatosporales > Streptomycetaceae > Streptomyces > Streptomyces sp. NPDC004647. The sequence goes on from NZ_JBEXKU010000022.1 coordinate 25,963, forward strand.
ACAACGGCCGCGGTATCCCGGTGGACATCGTCCCCTCCGAGGGCAAGCCGGCCATCGAGGTCGTGCTGACCGTCCTGCACGCGGGCGGCAAGTTCGGCGGCGGCGGCTACGCCGTGTCCGGCGGTCTGCACGGTGTCGGTGTCTCCGTGGTCAACGCGCTGTCGGCCAAGGTGTCGGTCGAGGTCAGGCGGGATGGCCACCGCTGGACGCAGGACTACAAGCTCGGTGCGCCGACGGCTCCGCTGGCGAAGAACGAGCAGGTCCACACCACGGGGACGACCGTCACTTTCTGGGCCGACCCGGACATCTTCGAGACCACGGACTACTCCTTCGAAACGCTGTCCAGGCGCTTCCAGGAGATGGCGTTCCTCAACAAGGGCCTCACCATCTCGCTGACCGACCAGCGCCCCGACCACGTGGACGAAGACGGCAACGCGCTGACGGTCCGGTACTACTACGAGGGCGGCATCGTCGACTTCGTGAAGTACCTCAACTCCCGCAAGGGCGACCTGATCCACCCCACGGTGATCGATGTCGAGGCCGAGGACAAGGAGCGGATGCTCTCCCTCGAGATCGCGATGCAGTGGAACTCGCAGTACAGCGAGGGTGTCTACAGCTTCGCGAACACGATCCACACGCATGAGGGCGGTACCCACGAGGAGGGCTTCCGCGCGGCGCTGACGGGTCTGATCAACCGCTACGCGCGCGAGAAGAAGCTGTTGCGGGAGAAGGACGACAACCTCACGGGTGAGGACATCCGCGAGGGCCTGACCGCGATCATCTCGGTCAAGCTCGGCGAGCCGCAGTTCGAGGGCCAGACGAAGACGAAGCTGGGCAACACCGAGGCGAAGACCTTCGTCCAGAAGATCGCCCACGAGCACCTGACCGACTGGCTGGACCGTAACCCCAACGAGGCCGCGGACATCATCCGCAAGGGCATCCAGGCCGCCACGGCCCGGGTCGCCGCCCGCAAGGCGCGCGATCTGACCCGCCGCAAGGGGCTGCTGGAGAGCGCGTCACTGCCGGGCAAGCTCAGCGACTGCCAGTCGAACGACCCGGCGAAGTGCGAGATCTTCATCGTCGAGGGCGACTCGGCCGGTGGCTCCGCGAAGTCCGGCCGCAACCCGCAGTACCAGGCCATCCTGCCGATCCGCGGCAAGATCCTGAACGTGGAGAAGGCGCGGATCGACAAGATCCTCCAGAACACCGAGGTCCAGGCCCTCATCTCGGCCTTCGGCACGGGTATCCACGAGGACTTCGACATCGAGAAGCTCCGCTATCACAAGATCATCCTGATGGCGGACGCCGATGTCGACGGCCAGCACATCAACACCCTGCTGCTGACCTTCCTCTTCCGGTTCATGCGGCCGCTGGTGGAGGCCGGGCACGTCTACCTCTCGCGCCCGCCGCTCTACAAGATCAAGTGGGGCCGGGACGACTTCGAGTACGCGTACTCGGACCGCGAGCGGGACGCCCTGATCGAGCTCGGCCGGCAGAACGGCAAGCGGATCCGGGACGACTCCGTCCAGCGCTTCAAGGGTCTCGGTGAGATGAACGCCGAGGAGCTGCGGATCACCACCATGGACGTGGACCACCGCGTCCTCGGCCAGGTCAGCCTGGATGACGCGGCACAGGCCGACGACCTCTTCTCGGTGCTGATGGGCGAGGACGTCGAGGCCCGGCGCTCGTTCATCCAGCGAAACGCCAAGGACGTCCGTTTCCTCGACATCTGAGTCGGCCTGCCCGCCCCCTGGCCTGCGGCACGGGGGACCTGAACTTCGAAAGGACGTTGACCAGTAATGGCCGACGACACTCCTGACATTCCCGAGACCACCGTCACGCCCGAGGGCACACCCGCGGCCGTCGAGGGCGTGGGCCTTCGCGTCGAGCCCGTCGGGCTCGAGACGGAGATGCAGCGCAGCTACCTCGACTACGCGATGTCCGTCATCGTGTCGCGTGCGCTGCCCGATGTCCGCGACGGCCTGAAGCCGGTGCACCGCCGCGTCCTGTACGCGATGTACGACGGCGGCTACCGGCCCGAGAAGGGCTTCTACAAGTGCGCCCGCGTCGTCGGCGACGTCATGGGTACGTACCACCCGCACGGCGACTCCTCGATCTACGACGCGCTGGTGCGGCTCGCCCAGCCGTGGTCGATGCGGATGCCGCTGGTCGACAGCAACGGCAACTTCGGTTCGCCGGGCAACGACCCGGCCGCCGCCATGCGGTACACCGAGTGCCGGATGAAGCCGCTGTCCATGGAGATGCTCCGGGACATCGACGAGGAGACCGTCGACTTCCAGGACAACTACGACGGCCGCAACCAGGAGCCGACGGTCCTGCCGGCCCGCTTCCCCAACCTGTTGATCAATGGCTCTGCCGGTATCGCGGTCGGTATGGCGACCAACATCCCGCCGCACAATCTGCGGGAGGTCGCCGAGGGTGCCCAGTGGGCGCTGGACCATCCGGAAGCCTCGCACGAGGAGTTGCTGGACGCACTCATCGAGCGGATCAAGGGCCCGGACTTCCCCAGCGGCGCGCTCGTGGTGGGCCGTAAGGGCATCGAGGAGGCGTACCGGACCGGGCGCGGCTCGATCACCATGCGCGCGGTGGTGGAGGTCGAGGAAATCCAGGGCCGGCAGTGCCTGGTGATCACCGAGCTGCCGTACCAGGTGAACCCCGACAACCTCGCGCAGAAGATCGCCGACCTGGTGAAGGACGGCAAGGTCGGCGGGATCGCGGACGTCCGGGACGAGACCTCCTCGCGTACGGGGCAGCGTCTGGTCATTGTGCTGAAGCGGGACGCTGTCGCCAAGGTCGTCATCAACAACCTCTACAAGCACACCGATCTGCAGACGAACTTCGGCGCGAACATGCTCGCGCTGGTGGACGGGGTGCCGCGCACGCTCTCGCTGGACGCGTTCATCCGCCACTGGGTGACGCACCAGGTCGAGGTCATCGTCCGCCGGACGAAGTACCGGCTGCGCAAGGCCGAGGAGCGGGCGCACATCCTGCGCGGTCTGCTCAAGGCGCTGGACGCGATCGATGAGGTCATCGCGCTGATCCGGCGCAGTGACACGGTCGAGGTGGCGCGCGAGGGCCTGATGGGCCTGCTCGAGATCGACGAGATCCAGGCGAACGCGATCCTGGAGATGCAGCTGCGCCGACTGGCGGCTCTGGAGCGCCAGAAGATCGTCCAGGAACACGACGATCTGCAGGCGAAGATCAACGAGTACAACGCCATCCTCGCTTCGCCCGAGCGGCAGCGGCAGATCATCAGCGAGGAGCTGACCGCGATCGTCGAGAAGTTCGGCGACGACCGGCGAAGCAAGCTGGTGCCGTTCGACGGTGACATGTCCATCGAGGACCTGATCGCCGAAGAGGACATCGTCGTGACGATCACGCGCGGCGGCTATGTGAAGCGTACGAAGACCGAGGACTACCGCTCGCAGAAGCGCGGTGGCAAAGGTGTGCGCGGCACGAAGCTGAAGCAGGACGACATCGTCGACCACTTCTTCGTCTCCACGACCCACCACTGGCTGCTGTTCTTCACCAACAAGGGCCGGGTGTACCGGGCGAAGGCGTACGAACTGCCGGACGCGAGCCGGGACGCGCGCGGTCAGCATGTGGCGAATCTGCTGGCGTTCCAGCCGGACGAGCAGATCGCGGAGATCCTGGCGATCCGGGACTACGAGGCTGTGCCGTATCTGGTGCTGGCCACCAAGTCCGGCCTGGTGAAGAAGACTCCGCTGAAGGACTACGACTCACCGCGCTCCGGCGGTGTCATCGCGATCAATCTCCGGGCGATGGACGACGGCCGGGAGGACGAACTGATCGGTGCCGAGCTGGTGTCGTCCGAGGACGATCTGCTGCTGGTCAGCCGGAAGGCGCAGTCGATCCGGTTCACGGCGACGGACGACGCTCTGCGGCCGATGGGACGCGCGACTTCCGGCGTCAAGGGCATGAGCTTCCGGGAAAGCGACGAACTTCTCTCGATGAATGTCGTCCGGCCGGGTACGTTCGTCTTCACCGCCACCGACGGCGGGTACGCGAAGCGGACGAATGTCGACGAGTACCGCGTCCAGGGTCGTGGGGGCCTCGGTATCAAGGCCGCCAAGATCGTGGAGGACCGTGGCTCCCTGGTCGGCGCTCTGGTGGTCGAGGAGACCGACGAGATTCTCGCCATCACGCTGAGCGGCGGTGTGATCCGTACGCGGGTCAACGAGATCAGGGAGACGGGCCGTGACACCATGGGCGTCCAACTGATCAACCTGGGCAAGCGCGATGCCGTGGTCGGCGTCGCCCGGAACGCCGAGGCAGGTCGTGAAGCTGAAGAGGTCGAGGAATTGGCCGACGCAGCCGAGGGTGCCGCGCCGGAGGCGGCCGAGGGCATTGACGCCCCGGCCGACGAGCACGAGGAGTAAGTCGTGAGTGGAGCCACGGGCGCCGGGACGGGCGGTCCGAGAGCCGAGGGGCGCGCCCCTTCCGGGTCCGCGACCGCGGCGGAGGGAGCCCGTGGCTCAGCCGGCGACGGCGGTGAAAGCCCGCAGGACGCTTCACACCAAGGGGACTCCGGTGGCGGGACGACGGTGACGGGCACGCGCCAGCCGCAACCGCAGCCCCAGCCGCAACCGCAACCGCAGCCCCAGCCGCAACCGCAGGTGCAGCTTCAGCCGCCACCGCCCCAGCCGTACCACCCGCCGCAGGCCTACGCGTCGCCGCCGCGCGCTGCGCAGGACGGTGGCGCACCGACAGGCCGTCCGGGGCAGCAGCAGTCGGTGCGGCGCCCCCGTACCGGCGCCCGTACGATTCCGCGCATCCGCAAGGCCCGGCTGCGGGTGGCCAAGGCCGACCCGTGGTCGGTGATGAAGGTCAGCTTCCTGCTCTCCATCGCGCTGGGGATCTGCACCATCGTTGCGGTCGCGGTGCTGTGGATGGTCATGGACGCGATGGGCGTCTTCAGTACCGTCGGCGGGACGATCAGCGAGGCAACGGGTTCGAACGAGAACAACGGCTTCGATCTGCAGTCCTTCCTTTCACTGCCCAGAGTGCTGATGTTCACCTCGATCATCGCGGTGATCGACGTCGTGCTGGCCACGGCGTTGGCTACGCTCGGCGCGTTCATCTACAACCTGTCGGCGGGCTTCGTCGGCGGTGTCGAGCTGACACTGGCCGAGGACGAGTAACCGATTTTGGGACTGTGCACGACGTGCGCTAATCTTTCGATGCAGCGCGGGGCTATAGCTCAGACGGTTAGAGCGCTTCCCTGATAAGGAAGAGGCCACAGGTTCAAGTCCTGTTAGCCCCACCGCGTGATCGGGCCCGGACGGAGGTTTCTCCGCCGGGCCCGACTCGTTGGCGGGGCGAGGAACTTGGGCCGGGCGTAGGTCACCGATCGGTATCGGTCGGTGTGTATAGTCGGGCGCCAGAGGTCCCCTACGTCAATGAAAGACGAGGTCGCGCGGTGAAGAAGCTTCTCCTGGTCGCACTGGCCGCCATCGGCGGGCTCCTCGTGTACCGCCAGATCCAGGCGGATCGCGCCGAGCAGGATCTGTGGACGGAGGCGACCGACTCCGTGCCCGCAGGTCCGGGTGTGTGAGCCGAACAGCCCTTTCAAGCCCCGGCCGCTCGGCGGCCGGGGCTTCATGCTGTTGCGGGACCGTGACGCAGGGCTCTTGAATTTGCCTCAGCAAATCAATACCTTGCGTGAGCAAAGCTTTTGGTCCTGTGAGGGGGAGTACAGGGATGGCGAGACTTCACTGCCGGGCGGCGGGGGCACTGATCTGCGGCACGTTGATCGCACTCACGGCGTCTTCGCTGCCGGCCGGCGCGGCGCCGGCAGCCGGGTCCGTCGCCGGGCCGGCCGATGGCAGGAGCAGCCTGGTGATGGTGCTCGACTCGTCCGGCTCGATGGCCGAGGACGACGGCTCCGGCAGTACGCGTATCGAATCGGCCCGTAAGGCGGTCCGCACGGTGGTGGACACCCTGCCCGACCGCTACCCCACCGGACTGCGGGTCTACGGCGCCGACAAACCGCAGGGCTGCACCGACACCCGGCTGGTACGCCCCGTGGAGCCGCTGGACCGTGGAGCCATGAAGCGGGCCGTCGCCGCCGTGCGGCCCAAGGGGGACACCCCTATCGGGCTGTCCCTGCAGAAGGCCGCGGCCGACCTGCCCGCGCGGACCGACAGCTCGCTCGGCCGCCGTACGATCCTGCTGATCTCCGACGGCGAGGACAACTGCGGTGCCCCGGAGGCGTGCAAGGTCGCCGAGCAGCTCGGAGAGAGCGGGGTCGATCTGCGGGTCGACGCCATCGGCTTCCAGGTGCGGGGAGCGGCCCGCAAGCAGCTGGAGTGCGTAGCCGAGGCGGGCAACGGCCGTTACTACGACGCTCCCGACGCCGACGCGCTGGCCCGGCAACTGCAGCGCGCAGGGCAGCTGTCGGCCGACGGTTACCGCTTCAAGGGGAAGAAGGTCACCGGTTCGCTGAGCCAGGGCAACGCCACTGCTCTGGAGCCGGGTCAGTACCTCGACACCATCGGGCCCGGCGAACGGCGCTACTACTCGGTGGAGTTGGACGGCACCTCGACCGCGAACTTCTCGGCCACGGCGGCCCCGCAGCCCGGAGCGGCCGTCGATGTCACCGACGCGCTGCGCACCCAGGTGCAGGCCGGGGCCGACAGCGTCTGCGAGAGCAGCACCGAGCAGTTCGCGCAGAACGAGGGGGCGACTCCGATCACCTCCGGAGTCAGCCGCATCCCGTCCGAGGACGGCTACGGGAGCTGCGACGATCCGGGCCGCTACCGGCTGATGGTCGAACGGGAGGCCGGGAAGGGCTCGGATGCCTCGCGGTGGCCGCTGGAGCTGACGTACGACGTCGAGAAGCCGCTGAAGAAGGGCGTCACACCCGCCCAGTCGGAGCCGGAGTACGGCGCGGGAGCCAAGGACGCCCAGCTGCCCACCGGAGCGCCGAAGCGGATCAACGGCGGTACGAGCTTCAATGACGCCAAGGAGATCGGGCAGGGCGTGTGGCGGGGCACGGTTCTCCCGTCGCAGACGCTCTGGTACAAGGTGCCCGTCGGCTGGGGGCAGCAGCTGCGCTACGACGTGGAGTTCGCCAACGAACCCACGGTCAAGGGGTACAGCTCGGAGATCTCCTACGGCGCCACCCAGGTCTACACCCCGGCCCGGCACCCGGTCGGCGGCGGCACCGGCGAGTTCACCCCGCAGGTCAGCTACGACGGACGGCTCAAGGCGCTCCGGATGGGCACGGTGCCGGTCGCGTGGACCAATCGCTACGAGTCACATCCCAACACCGTTCCGGTGCACGACGAAGGCAATTTCTACATCGCGGTCACCCTGGGCGCGAAGGCCGCCGAGATCGCGGAGAACCCGCAGATCGGCGTGAAGCTGCGAGTCGCCGTGCTCGGCAAGGAGAAGGCCGGGCCGCAGCACAACGCGCCCGTGGTGAAGGCCGCCGATTCCGGCCCCTCGGCAGACAGCGGGGAAGCCGGCGGTGGAGGATGGGCCTCCGGCCCGGTCGTCGCAGCCGTTGCCATCGGTCTGGGCGTCGTCCTCCTGTCCGGGCTCGCGGTGGCCTACGGACGGGCGCGTAAGAAGAACAGCGGTACGGACCCGATGAGGAGAGACGCGTGGTGACGCGGGGCACGAGGGCGAGCGGCCTCGCCGCGGTGGCGGCGCTGTGCACGGTGGTGGTGCTGCCGGGAGCGGTTCTGGCCGATGACAAGGGTGAGTTGCCGACGTACCGGGCCGCCGACGACGCCAAGCCGGTGAAGGGCGCACGCACCAGCGCGGACGCGCCCCCGATCGAGCCCGGAACGTACACCGACACGATCGGGCGCGGTGAGAAGAAGGTCTACAGCGTCGAGCTGGACGCCAGATCGAGCGCTTTCCTCTCGGCGGTGGCGGCTCCGGCCCCCGGCACGAAGGTCGAGGACTACACCGACGGGCTGAAGGTGACGCTGTCGGACCACAGCGGCGACGAATGCTCCACCAGTGAGGACGCGAACTTCGAGGGTGGCGGGATGGCGTATCCCATCGCCGATTACGCCACCCGCCTGGTGGGTGGGGACCGGACGGCCTGCCAGCAGAAGGGCCCGTACTACTTCTACGTGGAGCGGCAGGGCGAGGCCACGTCCAACCCCGGCCGCTGGCCCATCGAGCTGCGCTTCATGTCCGAACCTGGGCTGAAGGGAAGTGTGCCCGCCGAGCCGGGCGAGGGCAGTTGGAGCACGGAGACGCCCGCGCCGCTGGCCGGCAGCTCGAAGCGGAAGGCTATGGGCGGGACCGGTTTCAATGACGCCGGATCGGTCGGCCAGGGCGTGTGGAAGGACCGGATCAGGCCGGGCGAGACCCGCTTCTACCGGGTGCCGGTCAACTGGGCGCAGCAGCTCAATGTGAGTGCCGAGCTGCCCAACTCGCCATCTGAAAAGGGAACTTCGAATGGCTACATTCCGGATGCCCTGGGGCTGTCGGTGTTCAACCCGGCACGAGGGCCGGTGGACGGCGCCGACTTCGCCGACTACGAGGGCGAGCAGTCGGCAACGTCGCTGTTCACCGCTCCGGTGAACTACGGCAATCGCTTCAGCAGCAACGGACCGGTCTCGGCCATGCGATTCGCGGGCTGGTACTACCTCGCTGTGTCCATGCACCCCGACACCGCCAAGTTCTTCGGGGGGAAGGGCGCCGACCTCACGCTGCGCGTGGACCTGAAGGGCACGCCGAAGGCCGGGCCCGCGTACAGCAAGGAAGCGGCGGACTTCTCCGTCACCCCGCAGGACCGGGAGATGGCCGAGAACGGGCTGACGGAGGAGCAGGCGGAGCGGAACGACACCATGCAGCTGGTCGCGTACGCCGGGATCGGCGCCGGTACGGTCCTGCTGCTGGGGCTCGGTGTCTGGATCCTGCTGGCCCGGCGGCGCTCATCGGCCGGTGCCGCACCGGCCGCCGGTGCCGCGACGGCCTCGCGGCAGGCACAGTTGCCCCCGCAACACTCTCCGCACCCGCAGCAGGCAGGCCACGCACAGCAAGGGGGCCACGGGCAGGCAGGGCCGCCGCCCCAGGATCAGCAGTACGGGCCGCCGCCCAGCTGGTGAGTCACCCCGCGGTCAGCGCCCAGATGCCGACCGCGAAGCAGAGCAGTGCCACGAGCAGCACCGGGACCGTCACCTTCGGGGGCGGTCCCGGACGGCTTTGCGGGGCAGGAACCGGCGATGCCGGCGGAGCGGGAGCAGGAGCGGGAACCTGCGGGCCGTGAGCGGTGTATGGACGAGTAGGTGCGTAATCGCGATGTGCCGCCGACGCCGGAGTCTGGGATTGGTTCGGCGGGGCTGAGGACAGGGGGGCCAAATCATGGGACGTCTGTGGGACCGGGGCAGGAGCGTGTGCGGGCGGTTGCGTCGGTACCGGTGTGGGCGTCGGTGGGGTGCTCGGCTGCGCGGGCGGTGCCAGCTGGAAGCTGCCCGTCTCCGACGGAGCGGACTGGGGGGGTACGAGCCCTCCCGCGGCTCCCGCGGCTCCCGCGGTGCCCGTGGGGCTCTCGGGGGTGTGGGGAGCCCCCGAAACCGGGCCGTCCGGGCCGAACCCTGCGGGCAGTGGCCCGATGTGGTCGAAGACCTCGACGGCCTCTTCCTCGACGGTCGCTTCGGTCAGCATCTCCGCCGCGGCGACGATCGCCTTGCGCGCTCCCGTGGCCGTCCTGAACCGCGCCTGCGGGTCAGGTTCCAGCAGATTCGCGAGCACCTGCCACAGCGGCTCCGGGACGCTCTCGGGCGCGCTCGGCACACCGTGCGAGGCGAAGTGCTCGATCAGGGCCTGGGAGTCCGGCTTGCGGCCGGTCAGCAGATACAGAGCGACCAGGCCGACCGCGAAGAGGTCCGCGGGAAAGTCCGGTTCGGCGCCCATCATCTGCTCGGGCGCGAAGTAACCGGGCGTTCCCACCACATAGTTGGTCTCGGTGAGCCGGGGCTCGCCCTTGCGCATGGAGATGCCGAAGTCGGACAGCCGCAGATGGGGGCGGCCGGTGCCGGTGGCCTCCAGAAGGATGTTGGCCGGCTTGATGTCGCGGTGCACAACGCCCTCCGCGTGCACCGCGGTCAGTCCGGACAGCAGCTGGTCGAGAAGCGCACAGACGAAACGGGGCGGCAGCGGGCCGTAGTCTCCTATGAGGTGGGCGAGCGAGCCGCCGCTCACCAAGTCCATGGTGAACAGCACCTTGTCGTCGTCCGCGGCCCAGCTCGCCGGGGCGAGGACATGCGGATGGTCGATCCGCAGCGCCTGTTCCCGTACGAACCGCAGCAGGGTGTGCGCATCGCTCTGCTGCAGCACCTTGGCAGCGACATAGCGCCGCCGTCGCTGGTCCCATGCGCGCCAGACAGCGCCCACCCCACCGCGCCCGATCGGGTCGATCAGCTCGTACCGGCCAGCGAAGACCTCACCCATTGCGCCTTGTCCGCCCTCGTCGCTCAGCCTTGGTGCGCCTCGTAATGGGCCACCGCTTCCGCGGTCCGCCCGGCGCCGTACACCCGGAGGAACTCTGCCAGCTCCGGCTGGGTCGGTGCGAGTGAGTCCGCCGCTTCGATGATGTCCCCAGCCGCCGCGACCGATCGCAGCAGCGACTGGATCTCGCGGACCACACGGCGCACGGTCGGAGCCCCGGAGCTCGACGTGGACTGGGACGTGGTGCTCAGCATGGAGCCGCCGGAGGTCTTCTTGATCTCTTCCATGCGGTCCGCGGCCTCGGCCGCGCTGACACTGCCGTCCGCGACCTGCCCCGCCAACTGCTGGAGCGCCTGGACTCGTTGAACGACAGCAGGGTTCCCGATCTTCGCTCGCTGACCGCTCATCAGCTGCGACAGCATGGGGGCCGACAGTCCCAGCACAGCGGCCAGTCGCGCCTGATTGAGGCCGAGGTCATCGATCAGCCGGCGGAAGAGCGCCCCCAGCGGTTCCCCGTACCAGCTGCGCTGCAGCTCACGGGCCCTGGCGGTGGTTTCCTGCTGTGCTGCATCCATGACGACTCCCCTTCGCTGCTGCGAACCTCGCGCGACATCCTACGGAGCGTGATTGCGGATCGGGAGTCCCTTATCCTTTTGCGAGGTTCCCCCGAACACCAGGTACTCTGGTCTGCGGCAGTCGGCGGGGCGCAGTGCGCGACGGTCCGATTCACCACCCCTCGGGGCCTTAGCTCAGTTGGTAGAGCGCTGTCTTTGCATGGCAGATGTCAGGGGTTCGACTCCCCTAGGCTCCACATCGAGAAAGCCCCTCTGAACTGCGGAAACGCGGTCAGAGGGGCTTTCTGTGTTGTCCTTCTGGGGACACGGAGTGGGCACATCACTTCGATTACGGCCTTTCGCCTGGCCCTCCATCGAGACCAAGGGACGCAGGGACGGGGAGCCCACATACGTCGTCCGCCGGCGCGCAGGTGAAGCCCGGCACGGCAAGCGAGTCGGAGCCCTCCGACGACCTCAAGTCGGCCGAGCTCTACGCGTGCATGGCGGCCCTCGTCCCGTGCAGCGCTGCGTGCAGCATCGCGGCGGCAGCGTCGCCACAGCGGGTGCGGCGGCGGGGCCGCGGCACCCGCTGTGGCGACGCTGAACCGTGAGCACGTGACGCCGGACGCAGTCGCAGCGTGTGCGATCCCACATAACCCGAGCCATCCCATCGGCTCCTGGCGAAATCCCGTTGGTGAATGTCACTTCAGCCACTACTGCGAACGGAAGGCGGGCCCATAGCGTCTGTTGGGCCATCCTCCTCGCCTCAGGCCAGGTGGTTTTCCAGCGAAGGGCAGGCCCCGACCATGACCGTCGTCGCGCCGATTTTCATTGGCGTCTTGTATGTGTGTCTCATGTCCCTCATCCGCGAGCCGCACCGGCGCCGATTCAATGCGATCATGGTCGCCGGAGCCGGAGCCGTCTACATCAGCGGAGGGGGCTTCGGTCCTTGGGAATTCGCTTTCACGGCGGTCGTCACGTACTGCGCTTACCGTGGCTTGGAGTCGTGGACGTTCATCGGCATAGCGTGGCTGCTGCACACCGGATGGGACCTGCTGCACCACCTGCACGGTAACCCGATCATCCCGTTCGCGGAACACTCCTCTTTCGGCTGCGCTGTCTGCGACCCCGTGATCGCCGTGTGGTGCTTCACGGGTGGCCCCTCGGTCACCGACATTCTCCGATCGCGGATCTCCCGCTCCCGGTCGGCCATCGGTCAAAGGAAGATGGCCACGACGCCGGGAAGTGATGAGGCGGCCAGCGCAATCAGGCCCCAGAGGGACGGGCCCCCGCCGGCGTCGCTGCCCGTCTCCGTTCGCTGGCTGCTTTCGCACCCGACGGGAAGAAAGACCCGTGATGCTCGACCGAGTTCTATTCCGCCCATCCGGCGGTGTGCATCGCAGAAGAATCCGCACCCTGATAACGGCCATGGTCGTAGCCGGGGCGTTGGTCTGGGGAGCCCTTGTGGTTACCGCCGATTCCCCGGGCGGGCGATAGAAGGCGGCTAGGAAGTCAATGGGCCCGATGAAGGAACCGATGTGGCACAGCTCTGGCGTAAACGGAAGGTGATACGCCGGATACGACTGGCTGGTCGGACAGGGGATGGGGGTTTACGACCCCGGCCTTGACGGGCTGAGGGAGCGGAGTGTCACGCTCATGCTGATGGGTGACTCGATCACCCACGGCTTGGGCAGTTCCAACAAGGCAGGTCACCGGTGGAACTGTGGGACGACCTGGAGGGGAAACGAAGAAGCTGGACTTCGTCGGGTCGCGGCGGTGGGGTGATATGCCCGACGGCGACAACGAGGGCCACCCTGGCCGGCGGATCGATCAGATCGCCGAGATCGCGGATTGCTCGGTGCCGTCAAGTCGGCCCATTGTGATCACGTTGCACCACGCCGGCACCAACGACCTGAACCAGAACCATGAGATCGGGCGCCGACCAGGCTCAGCGGCCTGATCAGCGAGGCATTCCAAGACGCCCCGGAAACGATGGTGCTGGTCGCCGCTCTCATTCCCGCCGGGAAGCCGGGCCTGCAGCCCAGGATCGACGCGTACAACGCCAAGGCCGACTACCTGGTGGTCCAGGACGGGGGATCCGTCCGCGTCTGGCTGAACAGAGGCGGAAACACCGGAGGTTGCATCCACCTTCGGGCGGCGGTGGCGACCAGCCTCCTCCTTCGGGCGGTGGAGGCGTCGTCGGACCGGGCACCCCGGGACTGACCCGACCGACAGGGCCGGCCCGGCAATTCGACTCCCCTGGCCTCCACCCCGATACTCCGTGCGGCGGGAGACCTCAGGTCTCCCGCCGCACGGCATGTGCCGGCCCTCACCGGCTCCCACCGGCTTTCAAGAGTTCAGCGCTTGTGTCCGCGCTTGCGTCCCTGCGCCTCGGCCTCGGCCTGCTTTGCCTGCACCTCCGGGTCCAGAGCGGCTTGCTCGCTGCCGTCCACCGAGGTCAGCGGGCGGTCACCCAGTTCTGTCGCGGCGGGGGGCTCGACCAGCCAGTCCGGGTTGGCCTGCTTCTCCCACCACTTCCATACGGCGATGGCGCCTCCGGCCAGCGCGCCGAGCACCAGCACCCGCTTCGCAGCCCGGGCGCCCTTCGCCCGTCGGCGGCGCTTCCTCACCAGCTTCTCGATGTCCGCGGCTGTCACGTCTCCGCGCAGCGCTGCGAGAGCCGCGGCGCTGCGCTGTACGGCTTCCTCGCGCATCGGTTCGGCGGCGGCCACCGCGTGCTCAACCCTGGGCACGGTGTATTCCGCCGCCTGCTTGGCGGCCTTGCGAGCGCGCTTGGCCGCGCGGCTCGCGGCGGCGTCGACCTTCGGTGGCAGCGCACCGCGAGCCTGGTCGAAACCGTGCTGGAGACGCGGCTGGAGGTGCGTGTCGTACTGGACGAGAGCGCTGTCACGGGCTTGCTGTGCGGCGTGGGAGACCTTGGGCGCCAGCCGAGCGCGGGCCTCTTGCGCGTAGTGCGCGGCCTGGTCCCTGGCCGTGCCGGCGTATGGCGCCACCACCTCCGCGGCGTGCACCACGCTGTCCTTTGCGGTGCCGGTCGCGGCGCGCACGCTGTCGATGCGGGTCACGGGATCCTCCTCTTCGGTGGCGGTACGGTTTTCGCCTTTCCACCCGATAAGAGATCATGCCCGTTCGCGCCGTATACGGAATGGCGGCCGGGCATCCGGGTAAAGGTCCCCAAAAGCAGATCAAGCAGACGCTTCGGGACCTTCTGCTGACGATGCCATGGTTCGGCGTCGCGCGCTCCGGTTCGGCGGGTACTCGTCGCGATACCGTCCGTGCGAGGATCGTGGAAGGCCAGTGAAAACTACGGAAGGCAGATCGTGGCTGAGCAGCTCTACGCCACCCTGAAGACCAACAACGGCGACATCGAGATCCGGCTTCTGCCGAACCACGCGCCGAAGACGGTCAAGAACTTTGTCGAGCTCGCGGAGGGCTCTCGTGAGTGGACGCACCCCGCGACCGGCAAGACGTCCACGGACAGGCTGTACGACGGCACCGTCTTCCACCGGGTGATCAGCGGCTTCATGATCCAGGGCGGGGACCCGCTGGGCAACGGCACCGGTGGCCCGGGCTACGAGTTCGGTGACGAGTTCCACCCGGACCTCGCCTTCGACAAGCCCTACCTGCTGGCGATGGCCAACGCCGGCCCGGGCACCAACGGCTCGCAGTTCTTCATCACCGTGTCGCCCACCGCGTGGCTCACGAACAAGCACAGCATCTTCGGCGAGATCGTCGACCCGAAGAGCCAGCAGGTCGTGGATGCCATCGTGGCGGCCCCGACCAACCCGCGCACCGACCGTCCGCTGAAGGACATCGTGATCGAGTCGGTCGTCGTGGAGACCCGGGAAGGCTGACCCGGAACGGGAACCAACCTGCCCCGCCCGTCCGTATGACGTGCGGGGCAGGTCTTTGGCGGGCCCGAGCCCGTTGAGCATGGAGACGAGGGGACCGATGGATCAGGCGCCAGGAAGCCCGGACAGTCCTGCGGCCGCGGGCGGCATGCCGGTCTGCTACCGGCACCCGGACCGTTCGACCGGCATCAGCTGCACTCGCTGCGAGCGCCCGATCTGCCCGGACTGCATGGTCAGCGCCGCGGTCGGTTTCCAGTGCCCGGAGTGTGCCCGGGGCGGCTCCGGTACGGGGCATGCGCCGCACGCCTCCCGGCCGCGCACCATCGCGGGCGGCACCGTCACCGACGACCCGCGCCTGGTCACCAAGATTCTTCTGGGCCTCAATCTGGCGATCTGGTTCGCGGTGCTCGCCGCCGGCGACCGGCTCGTCAACGATCTGGACCTGGTCGGGACCGTCACATACTCCTACGAGGGCGCCCAGGGCGTCGCCGAGGGCCAGTGGTACCGGCTGCTGACCGCGATGTTCCTGCATCAGCAGGTCATGCACATCGCCTTCAACATGCTCTCGCTGTGGTGGCTCGGCCCGCCGCTGGAGGCCGCACTCGGCCGGGTGCGCTTCCTGGCGCTGTACATGCTCTCCGGGCTCGGCGGCAGCGCGCTGTCGTACCTGCTGGCGGCTCCGAACCAGCCCTCGCTCGGTGCCTCCGGTGCGATCTTCGGCCTTCTCGGCGCGACCGCCGTACTGATGCGCCGGATGAATTACGACATGCGGCCGGTCATCGCACTGCTCGCGCTCAACCTCGTCTTCACGTTCACCTGGAGCAACATCGCCTGGCAGGCCCACATCGGCGGCCTGGTGGTGGGCGCGGCGGTCGCGTACGGCATGGTGCACGCGCCGCGTGAGCACCGCGCCCTCATACAGCGCGTCACCTGCCTGGTGGCGCTGCTGGCGATAGTCGCGGTGGTGTGGGTACGCACGCTCCAGCTCGCGGGCTGAGCCTCCCGGCGAGCCCGGGGCGGTCAGTTGTCCACAGCGGGTGGCGGATCTTGTGCATGCTGTGGGGAACGGCTGTCCGCAATCGCACTGACCTGCGTTTTCCCAGCAAGGTCAAGGGGTGGACGGGGGTCGTAGGACGTACCACCAGTCACACCGGCGTCAACGGCCGAGAGGTTATCCACAGATCGTCTGACCTTTTCCCCATGTGGACAGAGCTGTGGATAACTCTGTGGGCAACCTTGGGTCAAGGCTTGCGGGAACGGGCCGGTCGGTGACCAATGGCCGGGGACCGAGGCAGCGGCGGGCCCGCCCTGCCCGGTCGGTGAGGACCGGAAGGGCGGGGCGGCGCCGGGCGGTGCTGTGCGGAAGCGGGCGGGGCCGCTACTTCCACTGGGTGGAGACCACGAACCCCGCGGCGATGAAGCCGAAGCCGACCACGATGTTCCAGTTGCCCAGCGAGCCGATCGGCATGTCGCCCGTGGTCACGTAGAAGACGACGATCCAGGCCAGGCCGATGAGGAACATCGCCAGCATCAGGGGCGCGACCCAGCTGCGGCCGCTGGAGAGGTTGATGCTGGTCTGCTTTGTCGTCGTCGGCGGCGTGAAATCGGCCTTTTTGCGGATACGTGACTTCGGCACGAGGAGTTCTCCTGTCGATGCGCTGCGTGGCCGCGCAGATATCTCGGTCTGTCGGCCGGGGCGGGGGGCTACGGGGAGCGCTTCCTCTCCCAGGCGTCAGTTAGCGTAGTGCTTCCACGGCGTTGAAGGAGATAAGGGTACGGTGAGCAATTCTGCGGGCCCTCCCGCCGGCCAGTCCACGCGGTCCCGCCGGTTCCGTCCGGTACGACTGCTGACCGCCGGGGTCTTTGCCCTCGCCGGGCTCATTTTCTGGACAAGTTTCAACACGGCCCAGGGTACTGATCTCCGTACCGATGCCTCGATGTTGAAGCTCTCCGATCTGATCCGGGAGCGCAGCCGGAAGAACGCCGCGCTGAACGACGAGGCCGGGGCCATGCGCTCGCAGGTCGAGCGACTCGCCGAGCGCGACGACGACAGCACCGAGGCCGAGAAGATCAAGCTCAACACGCTGGAACGATTCGCAGGCACCAAGAAGCTCAGCGGCCCGGGCCTGACGGTCACCCTCACCGACGCGCCCCCGAATGCCACCGCCCGCATCCCCGGCATCCCCGAGCCGCAGCCCAATGACCTCGTGATCCACCAGCAGGACCTCCAGGCCGTGGTCAACGCTCTGTGGCAGGGCGGCGCCCACGGCATCAGGGTCATGGACCAGCGGCTGATCTCCACCAGCGCGGTCCGCTGCGTCGGCAACACCCTGATCCTCCAGGGCCGGGTCTACTCGCCGCCGTACAAGGTGACCGCCGTCGGTGACCGCGCCCGGCTGCAGAAGGCGCTGACCGACTCCCCGACGATCCAGAACTACATGCAGTACGTCAACGCCTACGGGCTCGGCTGGAAAGTCGAACAGCGCCCGGCGGTGACTCTTCCCGGCTACTCCGGCACAGTGGATCTCCACTACGCGAAGCCCGTGAGGTAAGCCCGGGACGGAGGGACCACCGGTGGCGGGGACGGTGCGGCTGATCGTCAGGACATTCAGCGAAGTCTGCGTCACCGTCGGCACCGTCATCGTGCTGTTTGTCGTCCATGTGCTGTTCTGGACCGGAGTGCGGGCCGACGCCGCGATGGACGGCGAGATCGGCCGGCTCCAGGAGCGGTGGTCGACCGGCCCCGTGACCGACGCCACGCAGGGACAGGAAAAGCCGCAGCAGGACGGGTCGGCGGCGGAGCACGGACCGAAGCCGTACGAGAGCGGCAAGGCCTTCGCCGTCATGTACATACCGCGCTTCGGTGGCAGTTGGGCCAAGCCGGTGCTGGAAGGCACCGGCACCGGCACTCTCAAGAAGGGCCTGGGCCACTACGCCCGCACCGCCCCCCTCGGCGGCACCGGCAACTTCTCGGTCGCGGGCCATCGCCGCACGTACGGCGACCCGTTCAAGGACTTCCCGGAGCTGCGCCCCGGCGACGCGGTGGTGCTGACCGACGGCGCCACCTGGTTCACGTACCGCATCGACCGGAAGCCGTACCGCACCCTTCCGTCCGACACCGGGGTCCTCGATCCCGTCCCGCAGAAGGCGGGTTTCGGCCGCCCGGGCCGGTATATGACGCTGACCACCTGCGAGCCGGAGTGGGGCCACAGCCACCGTCTGATCGCCTGGGCGCACCTCGACGCGACCCGGCCCGTCGAGCGTGGCAAGCCGGCCGCATTGCGCAGCTGACCCACCTGGCCCACCCGCGAGCCTTACTCTGGTGCTGCAATCGACTTCGGATCGGCGAGTAGGGACAGCATGTACGGCTGGGTCTGGCGGCATCTGCCGGGTAACGCTTGGGTACGGGCGGGGATCTCGCTGGTGCTCGTACTGGCGATCGTCTTTGTGCTCTTCCAGTACGTCTTCCCGTGGGCGGAGCCGCTGCTGCCGTTCAACGATGTGACGGTCGACAACGGCGGAGCCGCCCGATGAGCGCCCGCATCCTCGTCGTCGACAACTACGACAGCTTTGTCTTCAACCTCGTCCAGTACCTGTACCAGCTCGGCGCGGAGTGCGAAGTGCTGCGCAACGACGAGGTCGGTCCGGCGCACGCACAGGACGGCTTCGACGGCGTGCTGCTGTCCCCCGGGCCGGGCGCTCCGGAACAGGCCGGTGTCTGCATCGACATGGTGCGGCACTGTGCGGACACCGGGGTGCCGGTGTTCGGGGTGTGTCTGGGCATGCAGTCGATGGCGGTCGCGTACGGCGGGGTCGTCGACCGGGCACCCGAGTTGCTGCACGGCAAGACCTCGCGCGTGACGCACGAGGGCGTGGGTGTCTTCGAGGGCCTGCCGTCGCCGTTCACCGCGACCCGCTACCACTCGCTGTCGGTCGAACGGGGCACGGTCCCCGACGCGTTGGAGATCACCGCCTGGACCGGCGGCGCCGACGCGACCAGTGGCATCGCGATGGGGCTGCGGCACCGGGATCTGCCGGTGGAGGGTGTGCAGTTCCACCCGGAGTCGGTGCTGACGGAGTGGGGGCACCGGATGCTGGCCAACTGGCTGGTGGCATGCGGGGATGACGGCGCCGTGGAGCGGTCGGCGGGGCTCGCGCCGGTGGTCGGCAAGGTCGGCGCGTGACCGAACTCCGCCCCGAAAGCGACTCCGCGTCGCCGTACGGAGACTCGTACGGCGATACGGGCGCGTTCGAGGCGGCTGTCGGGCGCCTCGACGATCCGCTGAACGATCCCCTCCCGGGACAGGCTTCCCCCCAGGTGCCCCGGCAGGTGCCCGGCCAGGCGTCGGGCCAGGCGCCGGGGCTCGTACCGGAGCAGTCGAACGGCCAACTGCCGGGCCGGCAGGGCTCACCCTGGTTCCGCCCCCGGGAGGAGCCGGAGCCCGGGCCCGGGGCGGCTTCGCAGTCGACGTCGTACGGCCAGGGGTACGCGGCCAAGCAGCAGGGCCAGGAGTACGCACCTTCGCCGGAAGGCGGTCAGTCGTACACGACAGCCGAAGCCTGGCGGATCGTCGCCCGGACTCCCGCCCCGGAGGCATACGCGGCCCCGGCCGACGCGACGGCCCCGGACACCCCGGCGGACCCGGTCGCCCCAGCCGTACGGCGGTTCGCCGAAGTGCCCTTCGACGACAAGCCGTTCGGCGATGAGCCCTTCGACTCCGAGACGGTGGCCCTCCGGGTGGCCGAGCCCCGGGCGGGCGGCCGGGGAGCCGCGGGATCACCCGAGTCGGGGCCGCCGCAGGACGGTGGCCGCGCCGCGCGCCGGCGGGCCGCCAAACAGCGCGGCGGCCGGCGTGCGCGGGGGCGCCGGCCCGCTCACGGCGCCGCAGCGACGGCATCCGCAGCGACGGCATCCGCAGCGACGGCATCCGCAGCGACGGCGTCCGCCGCGGCGGTGACCGCTCCCCGGTCCCGCGTGGAAGCCCGTCGGCAGGCGCGGGCCCGCAAGGATCCGCCCGGAGTCATCGCCAGCCGGGCCATCGGTGAGACGTTCATCACGCTCGGTGTGCTGATGCTGCTGTTCGTGACCTATCAGCTCTGGTACACGAACATCCTCGCCCAGCAGGAGGCGGGCGGCGCCGCGAACAACCTGCAGAACAGGTGGGACGAGGGAGGCGAGGGGGACCGGAAGCCGGACGCGTTCTCGCCCGGCCAGGGCTTCGCCATCATGTACATCCCCAAGCTGGATGTGAAGGTCCCGATCGCCGAAGGCATCGACAAGCAGAAGGTCCTCGACCGCGGGATGGTCGGCCACTACTCCAAGGGCAGGCTCAAGACCGCGATGCCCTGGCAGAAGGGCAACTTCGCGGTCGCCGGGCACCGCAATACGCACGGCGAGCCGTTCCGGTACATCAACAGGCTCAAGCCGGGCGACGAGATCATCGTTGAGACGCAGAGCACCTACTACACGTACGAGATGGCGAGCATCCTTCCGCAGACCTCGCCCAGGAACATCGACGTGATCGAGCCGGTGCCGCCGGGATCGGGGTTCACCAAGCCGGGGCGGTACATCACGCTGACGACCTGCACTCCCGAATTCACCAGTACGTATCGAATGATCGTCTGGGGCAGGATGGCCGACGAGCGGCCGCGCAGCGAGGGCAAGCCCGACGCACTCGTCGCCTAGCAAATCCCCGGGAACGGCGTATCTGCACAGCAGTCACAGCAGATACAACAGGCATGGCAAGCACAACAGGCACAACAGGTACAACAGGCACACAGAAAACATCAAAGCCTTGAAACGGAGTACGACGCGGTGGCAGCGACCCAGCACGCACAGGACACCGAGGCGCATCCACCGCAGCGCCCCCGCCGTACGGGCGGCCGGATAGCGCTGGCCATCAGCGTCGTCGGCGAGCTGCTCATCACCGCTGGTCTGATCCTCGCGCTGTTCGTCGTCTACTCGCTGTGGTGGACGAACGTCCTCGCGGACCGGGACGCCGCGAAGAAGGGTGACCGGATCCGTGACCGCTGGGCGGGCGGGCCGGGCGCGCTGGACACCGGGGACGGCATCGGCTTCCTGCACGTGCCCGCGATGAGGGCGGGCGAGGTGCTGGTCACCAAGGGCACCGACGCCGACGAGCTCAACCACGGTGTGGCGGGCTACTACACCAAGCCCGTGAAGTCCGCGATGCCCTGGGACAAGAAGGGCAATTTCACCCTGGCCGCGCACCGCGACGGGCACGGTGCGCAGTTTCACAACATCGACAAGCTCGACGAGGGCGATTCGGTCGTCTTCGAGACCCGGGACACCTGGTACGTCTACAAGGTCTTCGCGAAGCTGCCGCAGACCTCGAAATTCAATGTGGACGTGCTCGAGGACATCCCGAAGGAGTCGGGGAAGAAGAAGGCGGGCCGCTACCTCACCCTGACGACGTGCACGCCCGTCTACACCTCGAAGTACCGGTACATCGTGTGGGCGGACCTGGAGCGTACGGAGAAGGTGGACGCCGACCGTACGCCGCCGAAGGAGCTGAGCCCGGCCTCGTAGCCGTAGCCGTAGTCGAAGCCGTAGGCGGCCGCGAGAGCGGCTCGGAGGCAACGAGAAGGCCCCGGGAACCCTGTGCGGTTCCCGGGGCCTCTGCGCGCCGTGTGGCGGCTTGTCAGTCCTTGGCCCTGGCGCCGGTCTGGCCGCCGAAGAACCCGCCGTCGTCGCCGCCGTCCTGCCCACCGTTGCCCTGCTCGGGAGTGGTGGCCAGGCCGACCGAGTCGCCCTTCTTCACCTCGGTGCCCGCCGCCGGGCTGGTGGCCACCACGGTGGCGTTGTCCTCCTGCGCCGGACCGATGCTGCCGACGACCAGCCCCGCGTCCTCGAGCGCCTTCTTGGCGTCCTTCACCTTCTGGTTGGTCACATCCGGCATGGGGAACGTCTCCGCCGCCTTGGCCACCGTCAGGGTGACCGTGGAGTTGACCTTCGCCGACTCATTGGCCCCGGGGCTCTGCCGCAGGACGGTGCCGGGCGGCTGGTCCGACTCCTCCTCCTGCTTGTCGACGTCGAAGCCCTGTGCCTCGAGCTGCTGCTTCGCGGCGTCGAAGGCGAGCCCGGTCACCGGGGGGACCGTCCTGCGCTCCGCCGCCTTGGCCACCGAGAGGGTGATGGTCGCGGTCTTCGGCCGATCGCTGCCCGCGTCGGGGGTCTGGGCGATGACCGTGTCGGGGGTCCGCTCCGACTCGACCGGCTTGACCCGGACGGTGTCGAAGCCCTTCTTGCTCAGCTCGTCCTTGGCCTCTTCGAGCGACGCGCCCTCGACGTTCGGAACCGAGATCAGCTGCGGGCCCGAGCACAGGGTGACCTTGACCGTGCTGTTCTTCTCGATCTTGCTGCCGGAGGGCGGGTTCTGCTTGTTGACGTGGCCCTTCTTCCGGTCGTCGCAGGGCTCCTTGCCGTCCGGGACGACGGTGAAGCCGCCGTTCTCGCCCTGTTTCTGGGCCTCGGCGAGGGTGTCGTCGACCAGATTCGGCACGTTCACCCGGTTCGAGGCGTTGCCGCCCGCGAACAGTTCCCGCCCGATGAAGATCGCCCCGACCAGCACCAGTATGCCCGCGACCACCAGCAGTACCGTCGAGGTGCTGCTCTTCTTGCCACCGCCGCCACGGCGCCGGTCAGGGCGCTCGTCGTAGCCGTAGCCGCCGTCGTCGTCGCGCATCGGCGGCAGCATGGACGTCTGCCCGCCCGCGTCCTGCTGGCGCAGCGCGGTCGTCGGCTGGTCCTGGCCGTACCCGCCGTAGCCGACCGCTCCCATGGCGGCCGTGGCGGCCACCGGCTGGCCGTCGAGGGCCGCCTCGATGTCGGCACGCATCTCGTCGGCCGACTGGTAGCGGTAGTCGGGATCCTTGGTGAGCGCCTTGAGGACGATCGCGTCCATCTCCGGAGTGAGCTCCGGATCGAAGGTGCTCGGCGGCTGCGGATCCTCACGGACGTGCTGGTACGCCACCGCGACCGGGGAGTCGCCCACGAAGGGCGGCCGTACCGTCAGCAGCTCGTACACCAGGCAGCCGGTGGAGTAGAGGTCGGAGCGCGCGTCGACCTGCTCGCCCTTGGCCTGCTCGGGCGAGAGGTACTGGGCGGTGCCGATGACGGCGGCGGTCTGGGTCATGGTCATGCCGGAGTCGCCCATGGCGCGGGCGATGCCGAAGTCCATGACCTTGACCTGACCGGTGCGCGTCAGCATGACGTTCGCCGGCTTGATATCACGGTGCACAATCCCGGCCCGGTGCGAGTACTCCAGCGCCTGAAGGATTCCCACGGTCATCTCCAGTGACCGTTCGGGCAGCAGCTTTCTGCCGGAGTGCAGGAGCTCGCGGAGGGTCGACCCGTCCACGTACTCCATCACGATGTACGGGATCGAGACCCCGTCGACGTAGTCCTCGCCGGTGTCGTAGACCGCGACGATCGACGGGTGGTTGAGCGATGCGGCCGACTGGGCCTCTCGGCGGAACCGGGCCTGGAACGACGGGTCGCGGGCAAGATCCACCCGCAGCGTCTTCACAGCAACGGTGCGGCCGAGGCGCGTGTCGTGGGCGAGGTGAACCTCGGCCATGCCACCGCGGCCGAGCACCGAGCCCAGCTCGTACCGGCCGCCGAGGCGACGCGGCTCTTCCATAGCTTTCTCCAGCCCTCTCCGTCTTTCCCGACGCACCGGTGTGGGGTCCGGCGATGTGCTGCTCGGGATACCGTACCCGGCACGCCGTGGGAGACCCGGCCAGCGGCTGCGACCTGATACCTGACCGGTACGTATGCGCGCACGGATCGGCTCAGATCGTGACCCGGGTCACTTGTTGCCGCTGATTACCGCCTCCATGACGTTCTGGGCGATGGGTGCGGCGAGGCCGCCGCCCGAGATGTCGTCCCGGCTGGCGCTTCCGTCCTCGACGACGACGGCGACCGCGACGGGGGAGCCCTCGTCGGTCTTGGCGTAGGAGATGAACCAGGCGTACGGCTTTTCGCTGTTGTCCACGCCGTGCTGGGCCGTACCCGTCTTGCCACCGACGGTGACACCCGGGATCTGGGCCTTGGTGCCGGTGCCCTCCTTGACGACCGTCTCCATCATTTCCTGGAGCTTCTGGGCGTTGCCCGGCTGGAGCGGCTGGCTCATCTCCTCGGGCGTGTGCTGCTCGACCTTGGTGAGGTTGGGGGCACGCAGCTCGTCCACCATGTACGGCTTCATGAGCTTGCCGTCGTTGGCGACGGCGGAGGCGACCATGGCCATCTGCAGCGGGGTGGTGGCCGTGTTGAACTGGCCGATCGAGGAGAGGGCGTTGCCGGGCGGGTCCATGGTCTTGTCGTAGACGCTCTTGTCGGCGCGGACCGGTGTGAGCACCTCGTCGTTGAAGCCGAACTTCTCGGCCTGCTCGACCATCTTGTCCCGCTTGAGGTCGGCGCCGATCTTGCCGAAGACGGTGTTGCAGGACACCTGCAGGGCCACCCGGAGGGTGGCGTTCTTGCAGGGGATGTCGCCCTCGTTCTCGAGGTTCTTGGAGCTGAGCGGCAGCTGCCAGGGCAGCGGCGTGTTCGTCGGCGCGTCGATGTCCGTGTAGAGGCCGTTCTCCAGGGCTGCCGCGGCGGTGACGACCTTGAACGTGGAGCCGGGCGGGTACGTCTCGCGCAGCGCCCGGTTGACCATGGGCTTGTCCTCGTCCTTGTTCAGCTCGATCCAGGCCTTCTCGTCGGACTTGGAGCTGCCGGCGATGCGGGACGGGTCGTAGCTGGGGGTACTGGCAAGGGCGAGAATCGCGCCGGTCTTGGGCTCGAGCGCGACGACGGCGCCCTTCTTGTCGCCCAGGCCCTGGAAGGCCGCCTTCTGCGCGTCGGCGTTGAGCGTGGAGACGACCTGGCCGCCCCGCTTCTCCTTGCCCGTGACCATGTCGATCGTGCGGTTGAAGAACAGGGTGTCGTCGTCCCCGGTCAGGATGCCGTCGTTGAGCTTCTCGAGCTGGTTGGAGCCGTACACCTGGGACGCGTAGCCGGTGACCGGGGCCCACATCGGGCCGTCCTTGTACGTCCGCTTGTACTTGAAGTCGGTGCCGTTGGTCGCGGTGGAACCGGTGATCGGCTGGCCGTCGACGATGATGTTGCCGCGCTTTTGGCTGTAGCGCTCGATGCCGACCCGCCGGTTCTTGTCATGGGTCTTCAGCTCGTCGGCCTGGACGAACTGGACCCAGTTGGCGCGGACCATCAGGGCGAGGACGAGAAGGCCGCAGAAGATCGCGACCCGGCGCAGGGGCTTGTTCATGGTCGGACCACCTGGGTCATCTCGGCGTCGGGGGACGGGGCGGGGGCGGGCGCCGGGCGCCGCGCCGTGTCGCTGATGCGCAACAGGATGGCGACCAGTGCCCAGTTGGCGATGACGGATGAGCCGCCCTGTGCGATGAAGGGCATGTTCATACCGGTCAGCGGGATCAGACCGGTGACGCCGCCGACGACGGCGAAGATCTGGATGGCGAAGGCGGCGGAGAGACCGATCGCGAAGAGTTTGCCGAACGGGTCGCGGGCGGCGAGTGCGGTCCGTACGCCGCGCTCGACCAGCAGGCCGTACAGCAGCAGGAACGCCATCATGCCCGCGAGGCCGAGTTCTTCGCCCACGGTGCCGAGGATGAAGTCGGCCTTGGCGGCGAACTGGATGAGGTCGGAGTTGCCCTGCCCGAGACCGGTGCCGAAGATGCCGCCGGAGCCGAAGGCGAACAGGGACTGGGCGATCTGGTCGGTCGTCGCCCAGGACGGCGGGTTGGCGTCGAACACGGCGAAGGGGTGCAGCCAGGCCATGACGCGGACGTTGACGTGCGGTTCGACGGAACCGACGATCGCCGCGCCCGCCGAGGACATCAGCAGACCGAAGACGATCCAGCTGGTGCGCTCGGTCGCGACGTACAGCATCACGACGAACATGCCGAAGAACAGCATCGAGGTGCCGAGGTCGGTCTCGAAGACCAGGATCAGCAGGCTCATCGCCCAGACCACGAGAATCGGTCCGAGGTCACGGCCGCGCGGCAGGTACAGGCCCATGAAGCGGCGGCTCGCCAGTGCCAGCGCGTCCCGCTTGACCATCAGGTAACCGGCGAAGAACACGGCGAGAACGATCTTCGCGAACTCCGCGGGCTGGATGGAGAATCCGCCGATGCTGACCCAGATCTTCGCGCCGTTGATGGCGGGGAAGAAGATCGGGGCGATCAGCATCACCAGCGCGACGACCATGCTGATGTAGGTGTAGCGCTGCAGGATGCGGTGGTCCTTGAGGAACAGCAGCACACCGACGAAGAGCGCGATACCCACGGCGGAGTACAGCAGCTGGGTGGGTGCCGCGCTGTTCGAGATGCCCTGCAGTTTCGCCAGCCGCTCCAGCCGCGGGGACTGGTCGAGCCGCCAGATCAGCACCAGGCCGAGCCCGTTGAGCAGCGTCGCGATGGGGAGCATCAGCGGGTCGGCGTACGGGGCGAACTTGCGCACCATGAGGTGCCCGACGCCCGCGAGGAGGCCGAGGCCCAGTCCGTAGCCGAGCATGCCTGTCGGCATCTCGCCGTCGAGGGCGAGGCCCACGTTGGCGTAGGCGAAGATCGGGATCAGGACGGCGAAGACGAGCAGGGCGAGTTCGGTGTTGCGCCTGCTCGGTGCTCCCACGGAGCTGATCGTGGTCGTGTTCGTGGTGCTGCTCATGGCTTGGATGGCCCCCTACGGCTACTGCTGGGTGCTATCGCACTGCTTGGCCAGCTGCTGCTCTTCCTCCGACAGGGTGGGGCCGGGCGCCGGAGTGCTGTTGCTGGTGAGGTCGGTGTTCTGGTCGCCGGTCCGGGTCACGGGCCGGCTGCCGGCCGCGCCGCCGGCTTCCCCCTGCTTGTCCCCGGCCTTGTCCTTGGCCTTCTCGCGCTCCTTGGCGGCCTGCTCTTCGGCGGCCTTCGCCTGGTCGGCACGCTTCTGGCAGGCCGAGGCCTGCTTGCTGAGCTCGCCGACCTTGTCCTTGGCCTGGCCGAGGTCGCTGACGGCGATGGTCTCCTTGACCTGGTTCCGCTGGTAGGCCGGGAGGTACTTGAGTTCGATCTCGGGGTGGTCCGCGTGGACCTCGCTGAGGCTGATCCAGCCGAGGTCCTGGCTGATGCCCTGGTAGAGGGCGATGTGCTCACCCTTGGTGCCGACGTAGTACTGGGTCTGGGTCCAGCGGTAGCCGCCGTACAGGGCCCCGCCCACGACGCCGAGCGCAAGCGTGATGAGCAGCGATCTCTTGAGCCACGTGCCGCGCCGGGGCTTGATGAAGTCCTCGTCCGTGTACGCGCCGTAGCCGCCGTCGGAGAGGCCGGCGATCCCGGGGTCGCCGCTGCCGGGAGGGCCGAAGCCGCCGGCCGGGGCTCCCGAGGACTGCGGCGGCACGCCTCGGCCGAGCTCGGCGGCGCGGCCGGCTGGGGTCTGCATGGCGCCGTTGTCGTTCAGCTGATGCTGGTTCTCGGCCACCGCGCCGACGACGACGGGGGTGTCGTTGAGTTGCCCGGTGAGGGTGTCGCTGTCGTCGACGTCGAGGACGTCCGCGACGATGCAGGTGATGTTGTCGGGGCCGCCGCCGCGCAGCGCGAGCTGGATGAGCTCCTGCACGGTCTCGTGCGGGCCCTGGTAGCTCGCGAGGGTGTCCTCGAGGGTCTGCTGGCTCACGACGCCGGAGAGGCCGTCCGAGCAGATGAGGTAGCGGTCCCCGGGGCGCACCTCACGGATGGAGAGATCGGGCTCGACGTGGTCGCCGCTGCCCAGTGCGCGCATCAGCAGGGAGCGCTGCGGGTGGGTGGTCGCCTCTTCCTCGGTGATCCGGCCCTCGTCGACGAGCCGCTGCACCCAGGTGTGGTCCTGGGTGATCTGCGTGAGGACGCCGTCGCGCAGCAGGTACGCGCGCGAGTCGCCGACATGGACGAGGCCGAGTCGCCGGCCGGTCCACAGCAGGGCGGTGAGCGTGGTGCCCATGCCCTCGAGCTGCGGGTCCTCCTCGACCATGACGCGCAGCTGGTCATTGGCGCGCTGCACGGCCGTACCGAGTGAGGTGAGGATGTCGGAGCCCGGGACGTCGTCGTCGAGCTGGACGAGGGTGGAGATCACCTCGGAGCTGGCGACCTCACCGGCGGCCTGGCCGCCCATGCCGTCGGCGATGGCGAGGAGGCGTGGCCCGGCGTAGCCGGAGTCCTCGTTGCCCTCGCGGATCATGCCTTTGTGCGATCCGGCGGCGAAACGCAGTGACAGACTCATGCGCACCTCGCCCGTCGGCTCGGGGTACATCCGCACGGTGCCCACCCTCCGGTCGTCATGGTCCTACTACTTCCGCAGCTCGATGACGGTCTTGCCGATGCGGATCGGCGCGCCCAGCGGAATCGGTGTCGGAGTGGTGAGTCGGGTCCGGTCGAGATAGGTGCCGTTCGTGGACCCGAGATCCTCGACGATCCATTGGCCGTCACGGTCCGGGTAGATCCTGGCATGCCGGCTGGACGCGTAGTCGTCGTCCAGCACGATCGTCGAGTCGTGCGCCCGGCCGAGGGTGATGGTCTGGCCCTGGAGCGCGACCGTGGTGCCGGTCAGGGTGCCCTCGGAGACCACCAGCTTGCTGGGTGCCCCCCGCCGCTGGCGATTGCCGCCGCTGCCGCTGCCACGGCCGCTCGGCTGGGTGCGCTGCGGCGGTGGCTGCTGCTGGCGGCCGGCCGGTGGCCGGTTCTGGTTCTCTGCGCGACGGGACGCGCGCTGGGTCACACGCGTACCGAACAGATCGCTACGGATGACCTGTACGGCCACGATGACGAACAGCCACAGTACGGCGAGAAAACCCAGCCGCATGACCGTCAGGGTCAGCTCTGACATTGCCCCCGCTTCACCCTTCGGCTTGCCGGTAAACGATGGTGGTGCTGCCCACGACGATCCGCGAGCCGTCGCGGAGCGTAGCGCGGGTGGTGTGCTGCCCGTCTACCACGATGCCGTTGGTGGACCCCAGGTCCTGGATCGTCGGGGGCGTTCCTGCCCGGATCTCGCAGTGCCGACGCGAGACACCGGGGTCGTCGACCCGCACGTCCGCCTCGGTGCTGCGGCCCAGAACCAGGGTGGGCCCGGAGATCTGGTGGCGTGTGCCATTGATCTCGATCCAGCGTCGGATCTGCGTGCTCGGCATCGGGCCCGCGCTCGCGCCGGGCAGCCGGGTCACGGGTGACGGACGGCCGCCGGGAGGCGGTGAGGCGGGGACCGGCGGCGGGTTCGCGGGCTGCGCGGGGTATCCGCCGGGGTGCGGGGCGGCGACGGGGCGCCTGCCCTGCGGGTTCTGGGTTTCGCTGGACGCCAGGGTGCGGCTGCGTACGCGGTACAGGCCCGTGTCGAGGTCCTCAGCCTTCTCCAGGTGCACCTTGATCGAGCCCATGAAGGTGTACCGCTGCTGCTTGGCGTAGTCGCGCACCATGCTGGAGAGCTCGTCGCCGAGCTGACCCGAGTACGGGCTGAGCCGGTCGTAGTCCGGTGCACTCAGCTCGACGATGAAGTCGTTGGGGACCACGGTGCGGTCCCGGTTCCAGATGGTGGCGTTGTTGTCGCACTCACGCTGGAGTGCTCCCGCGATCTCGACGGGCTGCACCTCGGACTTGAACACCTTGGCGAAGGTGCCGTTCACGAGACCCTCGAGACGCTGCTCGAAGCGCTTCAGTACTCCCACGGGGCACCTCCTTCCCTGATGCGTTCCTCGAAGTCGTCCTGGTACTGCTTACTGATCGTATCCACGAGCGGCAAACACAGGTGGTTCCACTTCCCGGATCCGCCGTCGAGTGTCGCCTCTCACAGCCCCTGGCGGGACTGCTTCCGGGACCCCGCGGGGGCCGCCGGTGGAGCCGGCGGCCGGACCTGCTCGACGGACCGGTCACTGCGGATCGTAGAGGCGGAACCTAGGACAGTGTCGCGCAACCGCAGCGGTGCCCGGACCGGTGGGGCGAGGAAATACGCGTGTGAACCCACCCTTGCCAGCGTGCTAATCTTCTGGATGTCGGAAGGAGCTCCCACACGACGCGGCCGGATCGGTCCGGGGACTGTGCGAGCATCGAACGGCAACACCCTTTGCGCGGGTGGCGGAATAGGCAGACGCGCTGGATTCAGGTTCCAGTGCCCGAAAGGGCGTGGGGGTTCAACTCCCCCCTCGCGCACCATGAGGTACCGACGAAACGGACCCCTCCGAAGTGACGATAGTCACTCGGAGGGGTCCGTTTCGCATTGTCGAGCGATGGTCGCCGGGCGTGACGAGCCTCCAGTGTTGTGTTCCAACCGCAACTTGTTGGCTGATCGGGCGTCAGTTCCGTTTGATCGGCGCTAACTTGGTGAAAGTCTCTGCGGTCCGGGGTTGTGTCCCCCTCGGGCGTTGGGCTGGGGCAGGTCCAGGTGTCAGCAGGTCCCCAAGGGCGGCAGGTCCAGGTGTCAGCAGGTCCACTGTCGCGCCCGGCGCGCGGCGAGGGCGGACTCGAGGTTGCCGGCCATGGCCGACAGGGTCCGGACGACCTCCGTGTACTGCTGCGGGGCCAGGCCTTCCATGGCGACGGCCCGGGAGCGGCCGATCCCGGGCTCCCGGGCTGCCGCGCTGCCCGCACCGGACGCCGGGCCTGGTTTCGGGGCCGTCCTCGGACGGTTCCAGCAGTGCCCGGCGCCCTGGCGGATCAGCGGTTCTCGCGTGGGCGTCAGGCGGCGACGCGCGAGGCGAGCGCCTTGCCCTTCTCCGAGGCCTCCTCGTGAGCCTTCGCGCGGGACGCGTCGGAGAGGTCGACCAGGTCCGCCATCGCCGGGTTGGAGCGGGCGACGGTCAGCTCCGGGACGATGAAGTCGACCTCGAGGCCGAGAAAGTCTCCCAGCACCTTCTGCAGGTACGTCTGCACGAACTCGAAGTCCTCGCGCGGGGTGCCCGGAGCGTACGAGCCACCGCGGCTGGCGACCACGGTGACCGGGGTGCCGGCGGCGGAGGGGGCGTCACCTCCGGTGCGGCCCATCACGATCACCTGGTCCAGCCATGTCTTCAGGGTGGAGGGAATCGTGAAGTTGTACATCGGCGCGCCGATCAGGACGGCATCGGCCTGCTCGAGCTCGGAGGCGAGCTCGGTGCGCAGGGCGAAGGCGGCCTGCTGCTCCGCGGTGTGCTCGGAGGGGTCGGAGAAGCCCGCGGAGATCGCGGGCAGGTCGATGTGCGGCAACGGGTCGGCGGCCAGGTCGCGGTAGATGACCACGCCGTCCGGGTGCTGCTCCTCCCAGGCCTTGCGGAAGGTGGCCGTGACGTCACGGGAAGCGGAGCCGCCCAGCGGGGAGGCGGAGGAGTCGAGGTGCAGGAGCGTGGGCATGGGGAGCCTCCGGCAGATGTCGTGCCTGGTTAAATTCCGTGCGTAGCTATTAATAGCACAGTTGCTTACTTTTCTGCAGTCCCGAACATTGAGGCAGTACCCTGGAGCCATGGCGGACCACGGCGAGGACGAGCGGGCGTGCAAGAAGGTCGACAGCGGTATGACGCGCGTCTTCACGCTGCTCGGCAAGCGCTGGACGGGGCTGATCGTGTCCGTGCTGATGCAGCGGGCCGTGCACTTCGCCGAACTGCGCAGGGCGATCCCGGGGATCAGTGAGCGCATGCTGTCCGACCGGTTGGCGGAGCTGGCGGCTGCGGGGCTGCTCGTACGGGAGGTGGACTCGGGGCCGCCGCTGCGGGTGGCATACCGGCTGACGGAATCCGGTCTGGCGCTGGAGCCCGCGCTCAAGGAGCTGGGACGGTGGGCCGAACAGCATCTGCCGGAGGGCGGCGCCTGCCCGGAGCGGTTCCGCCCCTAGATCTGGATCCGCCCCTAGGTCTACGTTTTGACGGGCCCTGTCTGGCACATCCCGCCTGGCCGGTGGCGCTCCCCTGGACTCCGTCCGGGAGGTGCCCCCAGGCACGCTCTCCCAGCCTTCGGCCGGGTGCGGGGGTACCCCAGCGGTAGCTGGGGGAGGGCCCAGTTGCGTTGTCGAATCGTCCGAGCAGCCCACTGTGAGGACGCTTCTCCGCCTTGCAGCTGCACGTACCGGACGCCACGAGCCCCGCCTTGGGGCGGACGGCGTTATTTGTCAGGTATGGCCTGGCCGGAGCAGTCCGTGAGCGGTTGAACCGTCGCCGGTGCGCTGCCGTTTCGCGCTCCCCTCAGGAGTTATCCACAGGCTCTGCGGAGGCCGCCGGCCGGGGGTACGGTCGTGGCCAGTCGTTGTTCGGCGGGTACGGGGAGGCGGGGCGTGATGAGCGATGAGCAGGCGGAGGGGGCGGACGGACGGATTCCGTACGTACCGGGGTTCGCGCGTTGGCCTGAGGACTCTCCGACGCCCAAGCAGCGCGGCAAGGAGCTGCGGGAGGCTGTGCCACGCTCCGCGCATGCCCAGCTCGAGCTGGGTGCGGGACGGCCGGATGCGGTGGCGGCGGTCGAGGAGTCCAATGCCGGGCGGCTGCCGGAGCTGAAACCGATACGGGTAGGCCGGATGGTCGCGAATCCCTTCGCCTTTATGCGCGGATCCGCCGGGCTGATGGCTTACGACCTGGCGGGGACGCCGGTCACCGGGATCGGCGCGCAGATCTGCGGGGATGCGCACGCCGCGAATTTCGGTCTCTACGGCGATGCCCGCGGCAGCCTCATCATCGACATCAACGACTTCGACGAGACGGTGCACGGCCCGTGGGAATGGGACCTGAAACGGCTCGCGGCCTCGCTGGTGCTGGCGGCCCGGGTGGCCGGGGCTGACGACGCCGCCTGCCGGCAGGCGGCGTACGACGCCGCGGGGGCGTACCGGCGGACCATGCGGCTGCTGGCGAAGCTTCCGGTGCTCGACGCGTGGAATGCCATCGCGGACGAGGAGTTGGTCTCGCACACCGACGCTCGGGATCTTCTGGGCACTCTTGAACGGGTCTCGGAGAAGGCGCGGCGCAATACGAGCGCGCGGTTCGCCGCCAGGGCGACCGAGGTGGTTCCGGACGGCGGTCGCCGTTTCACGGACGCGCCGCCGGTGCTGCGGCGGGTGCCGGACGCGGAGGCCAGGGCGGTCGCGACCTCGCTGGGCGGGTATCTGCAGTCGCTGTCGGAGGACCGGCTGCCGCTGCTCGCGCGGTACGCGGTGCACGATGTCGCGTTCCGGGTGGTCGGCACGGGCAGCGTCGGGACGCGGTCGTATGTCGTGCTGCTGCTCGATCACCGGGGCGAGCCGCTGGTGCTGCAGGTGAAGGAAGCGCGGCCATCGATCCTGCTGGCACATGTGGCGAAGGCCGGGTTCGAGGTGCCACACCCCGGGCACGAGGGGCGCCGGGTGGTGCTCGGGCAGAAGCGGATGCAGGTCGTCAGCGACTTTCTGCTGGGCTGGACGACCGTCGAGGACCGGCCGTTCCAGGTGCGGCAGTTCCGGAACCGCAAGGGCAGCGTGGATCCGGCGGAGCTGGCTGCCGACCAGTTCGACGACTACGGGCGGATGACCGGCGCCCTGCTTGCGCGCGGGCATGCGCACAGCGCGGATCCGCGGCTGGTCGCCGGCTACTGCGGCAAGGGGGAGGCGCTGGACGAGGCGGTCGCGGCCTTCGCGGTCGCGTATGCGGACCGTACGGAGGCGGATCACGCAGAGCTGGTGGCGGCGGTGCGGAGCGGGCGGATAGCTGCCGAGCTGGGGGTCTGACGGCCGCCGGGGGGGAGACAGCAACCTGGCTCGGGTCCGACGTCTGCAGGGCTCGGGTCTGCTGGGTTCGAGGCCGGCGTCCGCTGGGTTCGGTCCGCCGGCTCCGGTCCGACCGCTGCTGGGCTCGGATACGACGGCTGCCCGGGATCGGGTCTACCCGCTCCCCCCGCTTTCGGGTCCGACGGCTGCCCCGGGGTTGGGTCAACCCGTTCCCCTCCGCCCCTGGGTCCGACCGCTGCCGAGCTCGGGGCACGACGGCCCTCGGGCCGGGTGCGCGGCCCGAGGGGCGGCCGGTGGGAGCCCGGGCGCGACCTCCCGAGGCTGTGGGCGCCGGGGTGGGCCGTACGCTGGCCGGGTGACGAACCCGGAAGCCGAGCAGACGGAGCCCCGGACCGGTCCGCAGACCGGCCCCCAGCCCGACCCCCAGGCCGCCGCCGGTCCGCAGGCGGACGCCGGCCCCGAGGCGGATGCCGGCCCCGAGGCGGATGCCGCCCCGCGGCCGGAAGACCGCCTGGAGCAGGCGGTGCGCGGTGCCGAACAGGCGCTGATCGAGTTCGAGATCGCCGTGGAGACCTTCCGGATCGAGGTGGAGAACTTCTCCCGGCTGCACCACCAGCGGCTCGGGCCGATGTACACGCGGCTCGACGAGTTGGACGCGCTGATCGCCGAGGCCGTAGCGGTGCGGACCGGCGACCCCGAGGACGTCCGCAAGGCGCGTGAGGCCCGTGGGCTGGTACTGCCGATGCCGCAGGTGGAGGAGTTGTTCAACGGCTGGATCGACTCGGAGGGCCTGTCGCCCGAGGCGGCCGCGATGCTCACCGAGCGGCCGGTACAGCCGCCGCGCCGTGTGCGGCCGAGCGAGGACAGCCGCCGGGTGTATCGCGAGCTGGTCCGCAAGGCGCACCCCGACCTGGCGCGGGACGAGGCGGAGCGGGAGCGGCGCAGCGCGTTCATCGTGCGGGTGAACGAGGCATACGCGGCCGGGAACCTGGACCAGCTGCGGGCGCTGGCGGACGAATGGGCAGCCGGGCCGCGGAGCGAGGAGCAGCGGCCGAGCCGGAGCGAGGAGCTGTACGCCCGGCTGGAGTGGCTGGCCGACCGCAAGGAAATGCTGGCAGCGGCCGCTGCGGAGCTGGAGTCGAGCGCGATCGGGGCGATGCTGAAGATGGCTCCGGAGGATCCTGACGCGCTGCTCGAGGAGATCGCCGAGCAACTGCTGGCGCAGGTCTCCGAGCGGGAGGCCCGGTTGGCGGAGCTGGTTGGGTAACGTGCTCAGGAAAGCCGCGCCGCCCGTGCTCCTTACGCTGCCCGGCCTGCCCGAGACCGAGAGAGGCTGACCCCCATGCACTTCGCCCCGCTGCCCGCGGTGGACGCCACAGCGGTACCGTCCGACGGTTTCCTGCTGGACGTCCGAGAGAACGACGAGTGGGCGGCCGGTCACGCCGAGGGCGCGCTGCACCTGCCGATGGGCCAGGTCGTGGCCCGGTTCGGTGAGCTGACCGAGGCGGTCGGCGACGGCCGCCGGGTGCATGTGGTGTGCCGGGTCGGCGGGCGGTCGGCGCAGGTCGCGCAGTATCTGATCGGGCAGGGACTGGATGCGGTGAACGTCGATGGCGGGATGCTCGGCTGGGAGGCCGCCGGCCGTCCGCTGGTCGCCGAGGGCGGGGACCAGGCCTTCGTCCTCTAGGTGTATTGCCCATGAGCGTTGTTGACACTAGCGGGACTTGATCAACGGCGAAGGCCTCCTTCGTGTCCCACCGGGTGCTCACCCCAGGGGGTGGGCGGCCCAACGGCGAAGGCCTCCTTCGTGTCCCACCGGGTGCTCACCCCAGGGGGTGGGCGGCGAGCAGATCGCCCAGTGCTTCCTCATGGGCGGCGGCCGGACCGAGTGACAGCTCCAGCTGCTTGGCCCACGCGTGGTAGCGGTGCAACGGATAGTTGGTGTCCGCGCCGAAGCCGCCGTGCAGATGCTGCGCGGTCTGTACGACCCTGCGAACCCCCTCCGAAGCCCAGATCTTTGCCACGGCCATGTCTCCGGCGGGCGGGAGCGGGCCGCCGGCCCCGGTGTCACCGCCTTGGGATGCGGCGAGCCGCCAGGCGGCCTGCCAGAGGGTGACCTCCATGGCACGCAGGTCGGTGTAGCGGTCCGCGGCCTGGACGGCGACTGCCTGGAAGGTGGCCACCGGGAAGCCGAACTGCTCGCGCTTGCTGGTGTATTCACTGGTCATGCCGAGCACGCCCTGGCCGAGGCCGAGCGCGAGCGCGCAGGTCCCGGTGGCGAGCAGAGCACGCAGCCACTCCCAGGCGCCGTCCTCGGTCAGTACGTCGCGGGCGGGAAGCCGTACGGCGTCGAGCCGGACCTCGGCGTACCGCTCGCCGTTGGTGGACACCTGGTCGGCGAGGGCTACGCCGTCGTGGCCGCGGGGTACGAGCGCGAGCACCGTGTGGCCGCCATCGGTGCGGGAGGGGACCACTACGAGGTCGGCCGTCTGGGCCCACGGGACCGCCGTCTGTACGCCGTCCAGGATCCAGCCGTCGCCGTCCTGCCGGGCCTCGACGGCGAGTTCGGCCGGGTCGTGACCGGTGCGGCCGTTCGAGGCCACGGTCAGGACGAGCTCGCCGCGTCCGACCTTCGGAAGCAGGTCGTCGCAGAGTTCGGCTCCGGCATGCGCCCGAAGGGTGAGGGCTGCCGCGCCCGTCTCCAGCAGCGGTACCCGGGCCAGCACCTTCGCAGACTCGCGCAGTACGAGGCAGAGCGCGACCGGGTCGAGGCCCGCCCCGCCGTGCCGGGGGTCGAGGACGAGGCTCAGCAGATCCGCCCTCGCGAGCCTGTGCCACAGTGGCCGGTCGAAGTCCTCGGAGACCGCGCCCGGGGCGAGCGCCGGGCTGGGCACGCTGTCGGGCGCGACCCCGGAGAAGACCGCCTTCGCCGCCTCGACGGCTGCCTGCTGCTCTTCGGTGAAGGTGAAGTCCACTGCCCGTCCTCCCGCGCGCCGCAATGTTCTGACGAGGCGTCAAGGTAGAACAGGTTGCAGGAATTGGGAATGGTGCCGACAGGCCGGGGTTTCAGCGGTCGAAGTCCAACTCCACCTCTTCGGTGACGGGGTGGGACTGGCACGCCAGCACATAGCCCGCCCCGACCTCCTCCTGCTCCAGTGCGAAGTTCCGGTCCATCCGCACCTCGCCAGACACGAGGAACGCCCTGCAGGTCCCGCACACTCCGCCCTTGCAGGCATACGGCGCGTCGGCGCGGTTGCGCAGCACCGCGTCCAGCAGCGACTCACCGTCCTTGACCGGCCAGCTGCCGGACCGGCCGTCGAGCGTCGCGGTCACCGCGCTGCGGGCCGGAGCCGGGACCGGAAGGGACGGGGCGGAGGCGCCGTCGTCCACATGGAAGATCTCCTGGTGTACACGGTCGCGCGGCACACCCAGGGCATGCAGAGCCCGTTCCGCACCCTGCACCAGCCCGTACGGTCCGCACAGGAACCAGCCGTCCACCGCCGTCACCGGCAGCAGAGCGGGAAGCAGCTCGGTGAGCCGCGCCTCGTCGAGCCGCCCGGACGGCAGCCCGGCTTGCTGCTCCTCGCGGGAAAGGACATGCACCAGCTGGAACCGGTCGGGATAGCGGTCCTTGAGATCGGCGACCTCTTCCACGAACATCGTCGAGGCCGCGGTGCGGTCGCTGCGGATCAGGCAGAAGTGGGCGTCCGGCTCCCGGCCGAGAAGCGTCGATGCGATCGACAGCACGGGCGTGATGCCGCTGCCGCCGACCACGGCCACGAAGTGCCCCGGCTTCGGTTCGAGCACGAACCGCCCGGCGGGTGCCATCACCTCCACGGTGTGACCGACGGCCAGCTCCTTGAGGGCGAACGTGGAGAACTCCCCGCCCTCGACCATCCGCACCCCCACCCGCAGCGTGCTGGGGCCGTCAGGGTCCACAGCGGGCCCGCAGATGGAGTAGGTACGGCGGATCTCCGAGCCGTCCACGCTCCGACGGCGCAGCGCGAGATGCTGCCCCGGCGCGTAGCGGTAGGTCCCGCGCAGCTCGGGCGGCACGGCGAAGGACACGGCAACCGAATCGTCGGTCAGCCGGTCGACCTCCGCCACCCGCAGCGGATGGAACGCCCCATGGCGGGCGGCCGGAGTCTGGCGAGCCATCTACAACTCCTTGAAGTGGTCGAACGGTTCGCGGCACGACTCGCAGCGGCGCAGTGCCTTGCACGCGGTGGAGGAGAAACGGCTCAAGAGCTTGGTGTCGGTCGACCCGCAGTGCGGGCACCGCACCGACAGCTCCACCGCCACGGGGCCGCTCGGGCCCCCGGGACGCGGCGGCGCGATGCCGAATTCCTCGAGCTTGCGGCGGCCTTCGGCGCTGATGGCGTCCGTGGTCCAGGGCGGGGAGAGGACCGTACGCACGGTGACCTCGGGTACGCCGTGCTCGTGCAGTACCCGTTCGATGTCGGCGGCCATCGACTCGATCGCGGGGCAGCCGGTGTAGGTCGGGGTCAGCTCGACCTGGACCCGGCCGGGACCCAGGACCTCCAGCCCGCGCAGCACGCCCAGCTCCTCCAGGGTGAGCACGGGTAGCTCCGGGTCCGGCACCGAGCCCGCCAGCCTTCGGAGTTCGTCCTCCAGGATCGTGGTCACCATGTCGCTCCGGGGTGGCTGCGGTGCAGATGCTGCATCTCGGCGAGCATCGGGCCGAAGGGCTCGGTGTGCAGGCCCTGACGGCCCGCCCCCGCCGTCCAAGCCCCGCGCCGGGGCCCGGCGGGTACCGCCAGGGCGGCCCGCTCCAGCAGAGAGGTCACGGACGCCAGCCAGTGGTCGTCCAGCGCCTCCCAGTCCACCGCCACTCCGTCGACGGGCTGGAACAGCTCCCCGGTGAACCGCCACAGCTCATCGAGCCCACGCTGCATCCGGGCGTGGCTCTCGTCCGTGCCGTCGCCCAGCCGCAGCGTCCAGTGCTCGGCGTGGTCCCGGTGGTAGGCGACCTCCTTGACCGCCTTGGCCGCCAGCGGCGCGAAGACACTGTCGTCCAGCGCCGCCAACTGCCCGTACAGCAGCTCCTGGTAGGTGGAGAAGTAGAGCTGGCGGGCGATGGTCTGCGCGAAGTCGCCGTTCGGCTGCTCGACCAACTGCACATTCCGGAAGGCGCGCTCCTCGCGGAGGTAGGCGAGCTCGTCCTCCTCACCCACCATGGAGAGCAGCACCCGGGCATGGCCGAGCAGGTCGAGCGCGATATTGGCGAGTGCGACGTCCTCCTCGAGCACAGGAGCCCGCCCGGCCCACTCCCCCAGCCGGTGGGAGAGCACGAGCGCGTCATCGCCGAGAGCCAGCGCTGCGGTCACAGGTGCTGCACCCCTTCCGGGATGTCGTAGAAGGTGGGGTGGCGGTAGGGCTTGTCGGCGGCAGACTCGAAGAACGGGTCCTTCTCGTCCGGGGACGAGGCGGTGACCGCGGCGGAGGGCACTACCCAGATCGACACTCCCTCGGCCCGCCGGGTGTACAGGTCACGGGCATTGCGCAGCGCCATCTCGGCGTCCGGCGCGTGCAGACTCCCGGCATGGATGTGCGACAGGCCGCGCCTGCTCCGCACGAACACCTCCCACAAGGGCCAGTCGGTGCCGCCGGTCCCGCTCATGCCTTCACCTCTCCACGCTTCTCGCCGTGCTTCGCGGCGAAGGCCGCCGCTGCCTCGCGCACCCAGGCGCCTTCCTCGTGCGCCTGCCGGCGCCGGCTGATCCGCTGTTCGTTGCAGGGGCCATTGCCGCGGAGCACCTCGCGGAACTCGTTCCAGTCGATGGCCCCGAAGTCGTAGTGCTCCCGCTCCTCGTTCCACACCAGCTCAGGGTCGGGAAGTGTCAGTCCGAGGGTCTCGGCCTGAGGGACGCAGATGTCCACGAAGCGCTGCCGCAGCTCATCGTTGGAGTGCCGCTTGATCTTCCAGGCCATGGACTGCGCGGAGTGGGCGGACTCGTCGTCAGGCGGGCCGAACATCATCAGCGACGGCCACCACCAGCGGTCCACCGCGTCCTGCGCCATCGCGTGCTGCGCCTCTGTGCCGCGGCTGAGGGTGAGCAGCAGCTCGTACCCCTGCCGCTGGTGGAAGGACTCCTCCTTGCAGATCCGCACCATGGCGCGGGCGTACGGCCCGTACGAGCAACGGCAGAGCGGGACTTGGTTGGTGATCGCCGCGCCGTCCACGAGCCAGCCGATGGCGCCAACGTCGGCCCAGGTCAGCGAGGGGTAGTTGAAGATCGAGGAGTATTTCTGGCGGCCGGTGTGCAGTCTGTCGAGGAGCTCGTCGCGACCCGTGCCCAAGGTTTCGGCAGCGCTGTAGAGGTACAGCCCGTGGCCTGCCTCGTCCTGCACCTTGGCCATCAGGATCGCCTTCCGCCGCAGCGACGGGGCACGGGTGATCCAGTTCGCCTCCGGCTGCATGCCGATGATCTCCGAGTGGGCGTGCTGGGCGATCTGGCGCACCAACGATGCCCGGTACTCGTCCGGCATCCAGTCGCGCGGCTCGATCCGCTCGTCTGCCGCCACTGCCGAGTCGAACGCCGCCGCGTACGCCTCGGCGCCCGCGCTCTCGACCGCTACCACCGTTGTCACCAGGCGCCCCTCTCTCCCGACGGAGCCCGACGAAGCCCAACGAAGCCCGAGGAGCCCCACCGCACCTCATCCGCACCGATCAACCGACCGACCGATCGTTCGGTTCAATGGTGGGGTGGAGGGTCATAGGGTGTCAAGGCTGTGGATAACTCCGTGAGCGCTGTGCCCGGTGGGCGCTCTGAGTACCGTTCCTCGGAGATCCGGGGAATCGGGAGGGCGGGAATGGAGCGTCACGAGGACGGGACGGCGGTGTCAGGCGGTGTCGCCGCACTGTCGCTGCCCTCGCGAATAGCCGTCGCGGTGGCGGTCGCGGTCGTCGGGGTCACCGCCGCAGTACATATGGCGATGGTCTTTCTGCACCTCGCACCGTCCAACACGATCACCAAGCAGCACGGCACGGTGATCGACGACTACATATATCCGGAGTTCGAGCAGAACTGGAAGCTTTTCGCTCCCAATCCGCTCCAGCAGAACATCGCCGTGCAGGCTCGCGCGGAGATCCGTACGTCGGACGGCGGGACTGCGACCACGGGCTGGACCGACCTCTCCGCCCAGGACGGGGAGGGCATCCGCCACAACCTCTTCCCAAGCCACATCCAGCAGAACGAGCTCCGCCGGGCCTGGGACTTCTTCTCCGGCTCCCATGACGCCGAGAACCGGCCGAACGGCCTGCGCGGCCATCTCTCCGAGCAGTACGTCCGGCGGATCGTGATGCTCCGCCTCGGCCCGGAGGAGGACGGCGGCGCGGTGGAGCGAGTGCAGGTGCGTTCCGCCACCAGCCCCGTCAAGCCTCCCCCGTGGAGCGACGAGAAGACCGACACCAAGACCGCCTACCGCGTGCTGCCGTGGTGGACGGTCACCGGCGCGGACCTCCCGGCGGGGTCCGGAAAGCCGGAGAACGGGGGAGGGCGGAACCAGTGACCTCCACGTCCATCTCCCGCGGGACGGAGCGCGGCCTCGCCCAGGGTCTCGCCCGGGTCACCGGCCGCGCTCTGGGCCCCTACCAGAGCGCCGTGGTCCGGATCGGCTTCTCCTTCACGTGGCTGTTCTTCCTGCTCCGCGAGTGGCCGCACCGTCGCGAGCTGTACGGTCCCGACGGCCCGTGGAACCTGGACATGGCCCGCCGGATGATCGACGGGAACGGCGCCTTCACCACGCTCATGTGGTCCGACAGCGGCGCCTGGTTCGAGTTCGTCTACGTCTGCGCCATCGCCGCCGCCGTCCTGCTGCTGCTCGGCTGGCGCACCCGCACCATGTCCGTGCTCTTCATGGTCGGGGTGCTCTCGGTGCAGAACCGCAGCATCTTCATGGGCGACGGTGGCGACAACGTCATCCATCTGATGGCGGTCTACCTCGTTCTCACGCGCTGCGGCCAGGTCTGGTCGCTGGATGCGCGGCGGCGTGAACGGTCCCGAGCCGGTTGCGGAACCGGTGCCCGGGACACCACCGGCGTCGTCCTGTGGTCGGTCCTCGGCACCGCCCTGGCCGCCGCCACCTTCCTGGACCGGCTGAGCTGGGGCTGGGCGCTGGTCTTCTGGGGCATGTGGACCATCCACGGTGTGTGGTGGGCGGTGCGCCGCTACGCCCGTGAGGAGAACCCCGCCACGCGGGAGGCGGCCACCGTCCTGGATGTCGTCGCCAACATCGTGCACAACGGCGCCCTGCTGGTGATCATGGCCGAGGTGTGCCTGATCTACGCGACCGCCGGCTGGTACAAGGTCCAGGGCTCGCGCTGGCAGGACGGCACCGCGCTCTACTACCCGATGCATCTGGACTACTTCTCGCCCTGGCCCGCGCTC
Organism: Streptomyces sp. NPDC004647; assembly: GCF_040609575.1. Lineage (NCBI taxonomy): Bacteria > Bacillati > Actinomycetota > Actinomycetes > Kitasatosporales > Streptomycetaceae > Streptomyces > Streptomyces sp. NPDC004647. Next base: position 67,958 of record NZ_JBEXKU010000022.1, read on the forward strand.
TCCGACCTGCTCGGCAGCAGCGGCGTGCTGGTCATGCTGATCACCTACGGCACGGTGATCGTCCAGGTCGCCTTCCCCTTCACGCTCTTCAACCGCCGGGTCAAGAACGTCCTGCTCGCGCTGATGATGCTCGAGCACCTGGGGATTGCGGTCGCCCTCGGGCTGCCCTTCTTCTCACTCGCCATGATCGCCGCGGACGCGGTCTTCCTGCCGACCCGCTTTCTCCGCTGGGTCGGCGGCTGGGCCGGACGCCTCCGGTTCCGCCGGCCGGCCCGTGCGCTCCGGAAACCCGGGGAAAGCGGCAGTGCGCAGCCGGACCGTACCCTCGTCGGGTGAGCAGCGAGAGCATCGAGACCATCCAGTACGACGACGGCTACGGGTCGGCCGAGGTCGGCGTCGGCCCGCATCCCCTGCCGTGGCCCCAGGACGGCCGCTACGATCCCGAGCTGCTCGAACACGGCGACCGCCGCAATGTCGTCGACCGCTACCGCTACTGGACCCGCGAGGCGATCGTCGCCGACCTCGACATCCGGCGCCACGACTTCCATGTGGCCGTGGAGAACTGGGGCCATGACTTCAACATCGGCTCCGTCGTGCGCACCGCCAACGCCTTCCTGGCGAAGGAGATCCATATCGTCGGGCGGCGGCGCTGGAACCGGCGCGGTGCCATGGTCACCGACCGCTACCAGCATGTGCGTCACCACCCCGACACCGCGGACCTGACCGCGTGGGCGGCCGCCGAGGAGCTGCCGATCATCGGGATCGACAACCTCCCCGGTGCCGTCCCGCTGGAGACCACCGAGCTGCCGCGGCGCTGCGTGCTGCTGTTCGGACAGGAGGGGCCCGGGCTGACCGAGGAGGCGCGGGCGCACGCCGCCATGGTGTGCTCGATCGCGCAATTCGGCTCCACCCGCTCGATCAACGCGGGCGCGGCGGCCGCCATCGCCATGCACGCCTGGGTCGGCCGCCACGCCCGCATCGAGAGCCCGTAGCCCGGCTCAAGCAACCGCCGGATCAGGCCGGGCGGCGCACCTCGACCGTACGGAAGCGGTTCGCCACGAACGCTCCGTCGCACAGTGCGGCGTTCGCCGACGGGTTGCCGCCGGAGCCGTGGAAGTCCGAGAAGGCGGCTGTCTGGTTGACGTACACCCCGCCCGTCAGATTCAGCGACAGCTGGGCGCACTCCTCCAGGCAGGCCTCCTCGACCAGCTGCTCGACCTCCGGCGAGGTCGTGTACGCCCCGACCGTCATCGCTCCCTTTTCCCGGACCGTACGGCGCAGCAGCGCGACCGCGTCCGCCGCCGAGTCCACCGCCACCGCGAAGGACACCGGCCCGAAGCACTCCGACATGTAGGTCGCCTCGGCGTCCGCCCCGTCCTCCCAGTATTTCCGCGCCCCGTCCAGCTTGACGATGACCGGCGTACGGACCGTGGCGTCGGGGAAGTCGGGGTGCGGCACCGCTCGGGATGCCAGAGCGACCTCGCCGAGCCCGGGAGCGGCCTCGACGCGCTCCCGCACCTGCGGATTGACGATCGCCCCCAGCAGCGCGTTCGCCCGCGCGTCATCGCCCAGCAGGCCCTGCACCGCAGCCGCCAGGTCGCTCACGAACTCGTCGAAGGACTTGTGCCCGGCGTCCGTGCCGATGCCCTCGCGCGGGACCAGGAGGTTCTGCGGGGTGGTGCACATCTGGCCGCTGTAGAGCGACAGTGAGAAGGCCAGGTTGCCGAGCATGCCCCGGTAGTCGTCGGTCGAGTCGACGACCACGGTGTTGACGCCGGCCTTCTCCGTGAACACCTGTGCCTGCCGGGCGTTGGCCTCGAGCCAGTCGCCGAAGGCGGTCGAACCGGTGTAGTCGATGATGCGGATCTCGGGGCGCACGGCCAGGGTCTTGGCCAGTCCCTCGCCGGGCCGCTCGGCCGCCAGGGCGACGAGGTCGGGGTCGAAGCCCGCCTCGGCGAGTACCTCGCGGGCGACCGCGACGGTCAGCGCGAGGGGGAGTACGGCCCGGGGGTGCGGCTTGACGAGCACCGCGTTGCCGGTGGCCAGGGAGGCGAACAGACCCGGGTAACTGTTCCAGGTGGGGAAGGTGTTGCAGCCGATCAGCAAGGAGATGCCGCGCGGCACGGGGGTGAATGCCTTGCGGAGGTTCAGCGGGTCGCGCTTGCCCTGCGGCTTGGACCAGTCGGCCGCCTCCGGGGTGCGGACCTGCTCCACATACGCGTACGCGACCGCCTCCATGCCGCGGTCCTGGGCGTGCGGCCCGCCCGCCTGGAAGGCCATCATGAACGCCTGGCCGCTGGTGTGCATGACAGCGTGCGCGAACTCATGGGTCCGGGCGCTGATCCGGGAGAGGATCTCCAGACACACCATGGCGCGCGTCTCGGGACCGGCCTCCCGCCATCCGGGCATCGCCGCGCGCATCGCCGGAAGCAGCACATCCACATCCGGGTGCGGATACTCCACGCCGAGCTCCGGGCCGTACGGCGAGACCTCGCCGCCCACCCAGTCGTCGGTGCCGGTCTGGTCGAGGCCCAGACGCTTGCCCCGGAGGGCTTCGAAGGCGGCCTGGCCGTCTCCGGCGGCGGTCTCCCCGTAGGCCTTCGGATGCTCCGGGTGCGGCGACCAGTACGCGCGCGTGCGGATCGCCTCCAGCGCCTGGTCGAGAGTGGGACGGTGCTTCTCGACCAGCTGGAGAGCGGTGAGATCGGGGGCCATGGCTGACCAACTCCTCGTTGAGCTGGGCTGGGAACGACTACCAGAGTCCGGGGGGCCGGGGTGTCCCCCCGGGAGATACTGTAACCGAACGATCGGTCGGGACAAGGGGGCCTTGCGGACTCTGCCCGCACCCCCGGGGACACTCCCCCTTACCGGCCCACGGCCCATCGGGGAGGATCTCCACCATGACCGCAATCGACCCGGCCGGCACCGTCGCCGTCGTCGGCACCGGCACCATGGGCCAGGGGATCGCCCAGGTCGCGCTGGTCGCCGGGCACCCGGTGAAGCTGTACGACGTGGCACCCGGCCGGGCGGCGACGGCCGCCGACGCGATCACGGCGCGGCTCGACCGGCTGGTCGAGAAGGGCAGGCTCACGGCCCCCGAACGCGATGCGGCCCGCGGCCGGCTCCACCCGGTCACCGAGCTCGCGGGCGTGGCGGACGTGGACCTCGTCATCGAGGCCGTCCTCGAGGAGCTCGGCGCCAAGCAGCAGCTGTTCACGGCCCTCGAGACGGTCGTCTCCGAGCACTGCCTGTTCGCCACGAACACCTCGTCCCTGCCCGTCACCGCTGTCGCGGGCGCGCTCATCCACCCCGGTCGCCTCGTCGGCCTGCACTTCTTCAACCCGGCGCCACTGCTGCCGCTCGTGGAAGTGGTGAGCGGCTTCGCCACGGACGAGGAAGCGGCCACGCGCGCGTACGACACGGCCGCCGCCTGGGGGAAGACGCCGGTCCGCTGCGCCGACACCCCCGGGTTCATCGTCAACCGCATCGCGCGGCCGTTCTATGCCGAAGCCTTCCGGCTGTACGAGGAGCGGGCCTCCGACCCCGCCACCATCGACGCCGTGCTGCGCGAGTCCGGCGGCTTCCGGATGGGTCCGTTCGAACTGACCGATCTGATCGGCCAGGACGTCAACGAGGCCGTGACCCGCTCCGTATGGGAGTCCTTCTTCCAGGACCCGAAGTTCACGCCCTCGATGGCCCAGCGGCGGCTCGTGGAAGCGGGGCTGCACGGGCGCAAGTCGGGCCGGGGCTGGTTCGGCTACGGCGAGGGCGCTCAGCGGCCGGAACCGCACACAGCGGCGCCGTGCGAGGCCCCGGCCGGGGTCGGGGTGCACGGAGACCTGGGCCCGGCCGCCGTCCTGCCCGAACTGATGGCCGAAGCGGGCATCAAGGTGAACCGGGACCGTACGCCCCTCCTGTCCGAGGGATTCATCGCGCTGCCGGACGGGACACGGCTCACGCTGACCGACGGTTCGGCCGCCACAACCGATCTGTCCAGCATGTACGTCCGATTCGACCTGGCGCTGGACTACCGATCGGCGACCCGCATCGCACTGGCGCCCTCCGACGCCCTGCCCCCCGAGTCACTGCGGGCCGCCGTCGGGCTGTTCCAGGCGCTCGGCAAACAGGTCAGCGTGATCGATGATGTCCCCGGCATGATCGTCGCCCGGACCGTGGCGATGCTCGCCGACGTCGCCGCCGACGCGGCGGCCCGCGGGGTGGCGGAGCCGGAGGACATCGACACCGCCATGCGGCTCGGCGTGAACTACCCGCGTGGCCCGTTGGAGTGGGCGAGCGAGCTCGGGGCCGCATGGGTGCGCAGCATCCTGTGGGGCCTGCACGACGCGTACCCCACCGGCCGGTACGCCCCCTCCCAGCGCGTCCTCCGCCGTGCGGTCGCCGAACGAGAGCTGCTGTAATCATGACCATGGCCAAGCGCGACACCTACACGCCCGAATCGCTGCTCGCGGTCGCCGTCGAGGTGTTCAACGAACGCGGCTACGACGGCACCTCCATGGAGCACCTCTCCCGGGCCGCCGGTATCTCCAAGTCGTCGATCTACCACCACGTCCGTGGCAAGGAGGAACTGCTGCGGCTTGCGATAGCCCGCGCCCTGGACGGGCTGTTCGGGATCCTCGAGGAGCAGGGCGCCGGGGAGGGCCGTGCCATCGACCGGCTCGAGTACGTGACGCGGCGCACCGCCGAGGTGCTGATGGCCGAGCTGCCGTACGTCACGCTGCTGCTCAGGGTGCGCGGCAACACCGGCACCGAGCGGTGGGCGATGGCCCGCCGCCGTGAGTTCGACCAGCAGGTGGCCGAGCTGCTGGCGCAGGCCGCGGCCGACGGGGATCTGCGGGGCGATGTGGACGTCCGGCTCGCCACACGACTGCTCTTCGGCATGATCAACTCAATTGTGGAGTGGTACCGGCCGCACGGCGGCCACTCGCACGGCCGTGACGAGGACGTCGCGGACGGGGTCGTACGGATGGCGTTCGCGGGTCTGCGCACCACCTAGCGCCATCCGGTGCCATCTGGCCCAAGCCCCAAGCCCCAAGCCCCAAGCCCCAAGCCCTCCTAGCCCTCCTGGCCCTCGGGCCAGAGGTCCGTCTCCTCGAACACCAGCAGGGTGCGGGTGCTCAGCACCTCCGGGATCGACTGGATACGGGTCAGGACGAGTTCCCGCAGCGCCCGGTTGTCCTCGGTGTGCACCATCAGCAGGACATCGAAGTCGCCGCTGACCAGGGCGATGTGCGCGGCTCCCGGCAATTCCTGGAGCTGCTCGCGCACCGTGCGCCAGGAGTTCTGCACGATCTTCAGGGTGATGTACGCGGAGGCGCCCTGGCCTGCCCGTTCCTGGTCGATGCGGGCGCTGAAACCGCGGATCACACCGTCCTCGATGAGCCGGTTGATCCGTGCGTAGGCGTTGGCGCGCGAGACGTGCACCCGTTCGGCGACGGAACGTATCGAGGCGCGGCCGTCCGTGCGGAGCATGTTCAGGATGGCGCGGTCGATGGCGTCGAGGGGACGCGGTGGCGGAGTGCGGCCCTCTTCGGCCATCCGTTCAGCTGCCATCCCCCTGCGCCTCCCCGCTATGGACGTCCTGTCTTCATTCCAGGCTGTGGAGAACCGTTTGTCCACAGGCTGAGGCCGCCTGTAGCCAAAATGTGCGCGCGACCGAACAATCGGTAGGTGAGACGCACCACACCGCGTCCGCCGGAAAGCCCTGCCGTCCCCGGCCCACCGGCACACCCTGCCGACGGCCAGGGACGACTTCCAGGAGGTGCTCGATATGACGGTCCTCGAACAGCCCGGGTCGTACCACCCCGCCCCGCCGCCCTCCTGGCGGCCCCGTACCGACCCCGCGCCGCTGCTCCCCGACGCCGAGCCCTACCGCCTGCTGGGCACCCCCGCCGCCCGGAACGCGGATCCCGCACTGCTGAAGCGCCTCTACGCGGAGCTGGTGCGCGGCCGCCGCTACAACACGCAGGCGACCGCCCTCACCCGGCAGGGCCGGCTGGCCGTCTACCCCTCGAGCACCGGCCAGGAGGCCTGCCAGGTCGCCGCGGCCCTCGTCCTGCGGGAGCAGGACTGGCTCTTTCCCAGCTACCGCGACACCCTCGCGGCCGCCGCCCGTGGGCTGGACCCGGTACAGGCGCTCACCCTGCTGCGCGGCGACTGGCACACCGGCTACGACCCGCACGAGCACCGCGTCGCACCGCTGTGCACCCCGCTCGCCACCCAGCTCCCGCACGCTGTCGGCCTCGCGCACGCCGCCCGCCTCAAGGGCGACGACGTCGTCGCCCTCGCCCTGGTGGGCGACGGCGGCACCAGCGAGGGTGACTTCCACGAGGCGCTGAATTTCGCCGCCGTCTGGCAGGCCCCGGTCGTCTTCCTGGTCCAGAACAACGGCTTCGCGATCTCCGTGCCGCTCGCCAAGCAGACCGCCGCTCCCTCCATCGCCCACAAGGCGGTCGGCTACGGCATGCCCGGCCGGCTGGTCGACGGCAATGACGCGGCCGCGGTGCACGAGGTGCTGAGCGAGGCCATGCGGCGCGCCCGCAGCGGCGGCGGACCGACCCTTGTCGAGGCCGTCACGTACCGGATCGAGGCCCATACGAACGCGGACGACGCGACCCGCTACCGCACGGACTCCGAGGTCGAGGAGTGGCGCGAGCACGATCCGATAGCCCTGTTGGAGCGCGAGATGCGGGCCCAGGACCTGTTGGACGACGCGCTGGTACAGACCGCGCGCGACTCCGCCGAGCGGCTGGCCGCCGACCTGCGGACCCGTATGAACGAGGACCCGGTCCTGGATCCGATGGACCTGTTCGCGCACGTGTACGCCGAGCAGACCGCCCAACTGCGCGAGCAGGCCGAGCAGCTGCACGCCGAACTGGCCGCGACCGTGGAAGAGGAGGAGGGCGAGCAGTGACCAGCGCACCAGCCGCCGCAGAGCCGGGGACCGCCGTGCGCAAGCCCGCCACCATGGCGCAGGCCCTCGGGCGGGCGCTGCGCGACTCCATGGCCGAGGACCCGTCCGTGCACATCCTCGGCGAGGACGTCGGCACGCTCGGAGGGGTCTTCCGGGTCACGGACGGCCTCGCGAAGGAGTTCGGCGACGACCGCTGCACGGACACGCCGCTCGCGGAGGCCGGAATCCTGGGCACGGCGGTCGGGATGGCGATGTACGGGATGCGTCCCGTCGTCGAGATGCAGTTCGACGCCTTCGCCTATCCGGGGTTCGAGCAGCTGATCAGCCATGTCGCGCGGATGCGCAACCGCACGCGCGGCGCGATGCCGCTGCCCATCACCGTGCGGGTGCCGTACGGCGGCGGGATCGGCGGCGTCGAGCATCACAGCGACTCCTCCGAGGCGTACTACATGGCGACACCGGGGCTCCATGTCGTCACCCCCGCGACGGTCGCGGACGCGTACGGGCTGCTGCGGGCCGCGATCGCCTCCGACGACCCCGTGGTCTTCCTCGAACCGAAGCGCCTGTACTGGTCGAAGGCCGACTGGTCGCCGGCCGAACCCGAGGTGGTCGCGCCGATCGGGCGGGCCGTGGTCCGCCGTACGGGGCGCAGCGCCACCCTCATCAGCTACGGGCCGTCCGTGCCGGTGTGTCTGGAAGCGGCGGAGGCGGCGCAGGCCGAGGGCTGGGATCTGGAGGTGCTGGATCTGCGGAGCCTGGTGCCGTTCGACGACGAGGCGGTGTGCGCGTCGGTCCGGCGGACCGGGCGGGCGGTCGTGGTCCACGAGTCCACCGGTTTCGGCGGTCCCGGAGGGGAGATCGCCGCACGGGTGACCGAGCGGTGCTTCCACCATCTGGAGGCGCCGGTGCTCCGGGTCGCCGGATTCGACATCCCGTATCCGCCGCCGATGCTGGAGCGGCACCATCTGCCGGGAGTGGACCGCGTTCTCGACGCGGTGGCCCGGCTCCAGTGGGAGTCCGAGTGGACCCCGGGGGAGGCGAGTCGCTGATGGCCGTGGTGCGGGAGTTCTTGCTGCCGGATCTGGGCGAGGGGCTGACAGAGGCCGAAATCGTCCGCTGGCTGGTGCAGGTGGGCGATGTGGTCGCCGTCGACCAGCCGGTTGTGGAGGTCGAGACCGCGAAGGCGATGGTGGAGGTGCCGTGTCCCTACGGGGGCGTGGTGACCGCCCGCTTCGGGGAGGAAGGAACGGAACTGCCCGTCGGCGCACCGTTGTTGACGGTGGCGGTCGGAGCGGATTCGACGGCGCCGGACTCCGGCGGCGGAGCGCGGGCCGAGGGCGGGGACGGGGACGAGGGATCGGGGAACGTCCTGGTCGGCTACGGCACGGGTGCGCCTGCGGCGCGGCGCCGCAGGGTCCGCCCTGCGGGCGGCTTCTCCCGCCCGTCGACCTCGCATTCCGCGCCTGCTGCCGGGCCTGGGACACGAGCAGCCGGAGCGGACCAAGGTGCCGCTGCCGGGGCCGCGCCCGCGAACCATGCACCGACCGGGCAGGGCAGCAGCGGTGTTCAGGGGACGGCGGCCGGGCGTCGGTCCGCGCAGCCGGCCCGTCCGCTCGCCGCACCAGGAGAAGAGCGCGGTGGTTCCGGCCGCGGCAGTGGACCGGCGGCCGCAGAAGAGTCCGGGCGGCCGGTCCCCGGCTCCGGTGACGGGCCCGTGGCTGTGATTTCGCCGCTCGTGCGGCGGCTGGCCCGGGAGCACGGGATCGATCTGCGGGAAGTGCGGGGGTCCGGGCCCGAGGGGCTCATTCTGCGTGCGGACGTCGAGGGCGTCGCTCGGGCCGGTGCCCGCGGGGCATGGGCGGGCCACGGCGAGGAGGCCCCCTACGCTGCCGACGCCACGACAGGTCCCGCGCCGGCTCACCCCGCCGCCACCGGCGGCCCGCGGGCCCGCGAACTGGCCGGCGCGGAGCGCATCCCGCTGCGCGGTGTGCGCGGGGCCGTGGCGGAGAAGTTGTCGCGCAGCCGGCGGGAGATCCCGGACGCGACCTGCTGGGTGGATGCCGATGCCACCGAGCTGCTGGCCGCCCGGGCCGCGATGCAGCGGCTTCCCGGTGGGCAGCCCGCGGACCCCCGGTCCTCCGGTGTGCCCAAGGTGTCGCTGCTCGCGCTGCTGGCCCGTATCTGTACGGCCGCGCTCGCCCGCTACCCGGAGCTGAACTCCACCGTGGACACCGAGGCCCGCGAGGTCGTCCGGCTGCCTGCTGTGCACCTCGGATTCGCGGCGCAGACCGAGCGGGGCCTGGTCGTGCCCGTCGTACGGGACGCCCATGCCCGGAACGCGCTGGAGCTGACGGAGGAGTTCGCCCGTCTCACGGAGGCGGCGAGGACGGGTCGCCTGACGCCCGCCGACCTGACCGGCGGCACGTTCACGCTCAACAATTACGGCGTCTTCGGGGTCGACGGCTCCACGCCGATCATCAACCACCCCGAGGCGGCGATGCTCGGCGTCGGCCGAATTGTGCCGAAACCGTGGGTGCACCAGGGCGAGCTGGCCGTACGGAGGGTTGTGCAGCTGTCGTTCACTTTCGATCACCGGGTGTGCGACGGCGGCACGGCAGGCGGTTTCCTGCGCTACGTCGCCGATTGCGTCGAGCAACCGGCGGTGCTCCTGAGCACAGTGTGACGGGGCTTCCCGTCCCCCGGACTGCCCCGGCCATACTCGGTGCATGAATGCGCATGCGTACGACGCCGTGGTGCTGGCCGGAGGCGCCGCTAAGCGGCTGGGCGGAGCTGACAAGCCCGGGCTGCGGGTGGGCGGGCGGCCGCTCCTGGACCGGGTGCTCGGCGCGTGCGCGGATGCGACCGGGATCGTCGTCGTCGGTCGGCGACGGCCGACCGTACGGCCTGTGGGGTGGGCCCGTGAGGAGCCGCCGGGATCGGGCCCGCTGGCCGCCCTCGACGCGGGCCTGCGGCAGGTCACCGCTCCCGTAGTACTCGCGCTCTCCGCCGACCTGCCGTTTCTGTCGACAGGAACGGTGAAGGCGCTCCTCGCCGCCCTGAACAGCGGCGACGGGGGCGACGGGGGTGCCGTCGGCGACGGGAGTGCGGGCGGTGTCGGCGGTGCGGGCGGCGAGGCCGACGGGGACCGCTCGCGCACAAACAAGATCGAGGGGGTGATCCTGACCGATCGCGAGGGACGGGACCAGCCCCTTGTCGCCGCGTACCGCACCGAGCCGCTCCGCCGCGAACTCGCCCTGCTCGCCGCCGAGCACGGCAGCCTCGCTCACCTCCCCCTCCGGCTGCTCACGGCTGAACTCACCCTCCACCGCTTGTCCGGCCCCGACGACGAGGCGTCGTTCGACTGCGACACCTGGGGGGACGTTGCCGCGGCCCGGACCCGTATCAGGGAGCATGGGAACGTGCTGGACGAATGGATTGCCGCAGCCAAGGACGAACTGGGCATCGAGCTGGACGTCGACACCGGCGCCCTCCTCGACCTCGCCCGCGATGCCGCGCATGGTGTGGCCAGGCCCGCGGCGCCGCTGACCACCTTCCTGGTGGGATACGCGGCCGCCCGGGCGGGCGGGAGCTCTGCCGATGTGGCGGCCGCCGCCCGCAAGGCCGCTGCACTCGCCGAGCGCTGGGCCGAGGAGTCCGCCGAGGGCCCGGACGGCGGCCCGGGAAAGACCGGAGCATGACGGACCCCGCCGCGGACCGCGAGGCCGTCCCCATCGCCGACCGGGATGTCGAGCGCGAGCTGGACGAGGCACTGGCCATCGCCAACGACGGCCGGTTCGCACCGCGCCGGGCACACACGCCCGGCCCCGCGTCGCAGCCCGCGGAGAGCGGCGGCGGCAGCAGCAGCCGACGGAGCCGGGCGGAGCCCGGACCGCAGCGCCCCGGCACATCCGTCGGCCGTTCCGGCGGAGAAGCTGATGCGGAAGGGTCGCGAACCGGCCGGTCACATGGGGCCGGGGAGCGGCATGGTGTCACCGGTGCAAGCGGTGGCCACCTGGGCGCCGGCTCGGACGGCCCGGGCGACTGGGACGAGCGGGAGGGCGCCGAGGCTCAAGGCGCCGACCGGCCCTCCGGTCCGGGGCGGGGTCCTGGTGCCGACCAGCCCTTTGGTCCGGGGCGGGGTCCTGGTGCTGACCAGCCCTTTGGCCCGGGGCGGGGTCCTGGTGCTGACCAGCCTTTCGGTCCGGGGCGGGGTCCTGGTGCTGACCAGCCTTTCGGTCCGGGGCGGGGTCCTGGTGCTGACCAGCCTTTCGGTCCGGGGCGGGGTCCTGGTGCTGAC